>JBGUDX010000007.1:0-6768 GCA_041821645.1 Acidobacteriota bacterium | reverse complement strand
AGAAGCCGCGACGCCGACCCCGACGAGATCGGCTGCGGCTCGGACTTCGACTCGCTGCTGGCCGACTCACTCGACGTCTTCAGCGTCACCTGCGAGTCGAACTCGACCGGCGCCCGGATCACCACCTCGAAGGCGAAGCTGAACAGCAAGGGCAAGGGCAAGGCCAAGGTCAAGTGCCCGGCCGCCGAGGGCATCGACTGCCAGGTCAAGATCGTCGCCAAGAAGGGTAAAAAGACCCTGGCCAAGGGCAGCGGCAAGGTCAAGTCGGGCGAGAGCAAGAAGGTCACGCTCAAGCTGACCAAGGCCGGCAAGAAGCAGAGCTCGAACAAACTGAAGACCAAGGCGAAGACCACGATGACCGACGCGGCCGGGGCCAAGGTCAGCACCTCGCGGAACCTGGTGTTGAAGCGCTAGTCCGCTGTCCTGGCCCAGTAGGCCTTCAGCACGGTCTCGCGCACGGTCCAGACGGTCTTTTCTCCGCCCTTGAATGTGTGGGTGTCGCCGGGTCGGAAGGTCAGGTCACGGCCGTCGTCGAATTCGACCCGCGCCTCCCCGGTGATGATCAGGAACGACTCCTCGACCTCGGTGTCGGTGACGGTCCCGGGCGTGCAGCGCCACAACCCGCAGGATTCGCTGCCGTCCCCGCTCTCGGCCAGGGTCAGGCTGGAAGTCTCGGGCTCGCCGCTGACGATCTGCCCGGGATCGAGCGGGTCGGGTTCGAGTTGGTCGGTGACTGGGTGGACGGTTTCCAAAGGATCCTTTCTGTGGTCGGCCGGAGCCTAGCGGTCCCCGGCCCGACTCCCCGTGGTGATGTCGCTCAGCCCGGGGTCGCCGGTTCCGGCGACGACCGTCTTTCCAGCTGACCCGCGGTCGCAACGGACCAGAGCACCGCGACCCAGGTCAGCGTGGCGATGACTATGTGGAACCAGACCATGATCGCCGGAAGCTCCAGCTGCCACTGGGTGATGCCGACGGTTATCTGGAGGCAGATCATGCCGAAGGTGACGGCCACGGGCCGGACCGCGCGCCGGTCGCCGCCGGAGCGCCTCAGGATGAACAGCACCACCAGGACCGAAATCGCGAAACAGACGGCCATCGCTGCGTGTCGCTGGACCAGCCACTCGAGGGTGTCGGCACCCTTGAAGTCGAATCGCTGCACCAGTTCCTCGTCGTGATCCCCGGGATGGGGGCCGGCGGCCGTCGTCATGGTGCCGAGGAAGATCGTCAACTGGCCGATCGGGATCAGGGCCCGCACCGCCCAGACGCCGAGCCGGTCGGTCGAGAACCGGCGCTCGCCCACCTCGTAACGTGCGCACCAGAACAGGGCGAACGCCGCGTCGATCAGGATCATCGAGAGGATGAAGTGACCGATGACCAGCTCCGGCGGCAGGTGGTACTTGACCACGAATGCCCCGAGCACTGCCTGGCCGATCACGCCCAGTGGCAGCAGGGCCCCGAACAGGGCGAGGTGCCAGCGAAACGGCTTACGCGCGAAGGCCAGCAGCGAGGCGGCGATCACCACGATCCCGGTGACCCCGGTGAACAGCCGGTTTCCGTACTCGATCCAGGCGTTGATTTGGGCCGGGGCGACGTACTGGTCGTAACACTTGGGCCAGTCGGGGCAGCCGAGGCCCGAGGCCGACAGTCGCACCGCGGCCCCGGTGAACACGATCGTGATCAGAACGATCAGCGCGACCTGGGCAACGCGTGCGTAGCGCTTGGGGGATATCTCGATCCGGCTCAGAATGGTCAGTGGTGCCGCGGCGGAGAGGGCGTCCGGGCCGACGCCCGGGGCTCAGCCGCCGCCGGAGTTGTCGGACGCGGCCGAAGTCATCAGGAAGTCGATCAGCTCGTCCAGTTGCTTCTGCGGGATGGTGCCGAACCTCGCCGGCATGACTGCGTTCTCGTATCCCTTGGGCTTGCTCGCGTTCGGATCGACGATCGCTTCCTGGATTTCCTCTTTGCTCAGGCCCGGGATGACTTCGTCCAGGTTCGGGCCGAGCACGCCTGCCGATTGCGCGGCGTCGAGGATGTGGCAACTGCCGCAGCCGTTGTCGGCGTAGACCTGGGCTCCGAGGCCCTCGCCCGGAGCCTCCGGCGGGGCGGCGCCGGGAACGCCGGCGTAACGTGCGACGTACGCGGCGACGTCATCGAGATCGTTTCCGGTGACGATGTCGGCCGGCATCGAAACTGCCGGGAATCCGCGCTCCGGGGGTCGCGGGTGGAGAACCTGGGCCTTGACGATGCTGTCGATCGTGCTCTCGCCCATGCCGACCTCACGCGAGGCGGCGAACGCGGCGTCCAGGTCGGGCCCCTGCTCGCCGGTGCTGGCGGCCTGGGCCATCTTGTGGCAGGTTCCGCATTTGGCGTTGAACAGCTGACGCCCCCGGTCCTCGAAGCCGCCGGAGATCGGCGCCGGATCGGAAGTGCCACACCCCGAAGCGAGAACTGCGATCAGCCCGAAAGAGGCGAGGAGGGCGGCGATTCCGGACGATTTGAGGAGCGAGTTCATGGCTGAATGCAAGGCCCGGTCATTCTATATGTCGGCCCGGCATTCACGGCGTCACGGGGATCAACTAAGATGGCAACGATCGTTACAAGCGCCGGAGAGGGGCAGTGAATGCGAGTCAGTGTCGGTATGTCGGACGTGGTACTCAGGGTCGGACCGGGCCACACGCTGCGGGAGGCGGCGGTCAAGATGACCGACCAGGGCATCGGTGCGGCGATAGTCGAGGACGAGGAGTGGCCGGTCCCGCGGATCGTCACCGAGCGGGACGTTCTCAAGGCGATCGGACGCGGGCTCGATCCGGACACCGAAAAGGTTGGGGACCACATGAGCGAGAGCGTCATCACGGCTTCGCCCGAGTGGAGCATGGAGCGGGCGGCGATGGAGATGTCCCGCCGCAATATTCGTCACCTCGCGATCTACCGCGACGGTGAGCTGGTCGGAGTCCTTTCGATGAGAGACATCATGAAGGCGTGGACCAGCGACGGAGCGACCTCCGGCGGCCCTCCCTAGGCCGTCGTCCCGGCGCCGCCTCGGGCTGTCCGGTTGCTGCCCGCCGCCGCCTCGCCGACCGGTTGGCCGGACCACTGTCCGACCGGGTTGCCCGCGGCCTACCGGCGGTCGACCCGAAATCGGTCGACCCGATATCGAACTGGCTGCATAAAACCCCCTGTAGCGGTGCATTGTGCAGCCAGTTCGGCTGGATCGGCCGGACCCGGGTCGTTCGTGCGTTCAGCTCCGGCTGGGGCGGCGAATCAGTCTTGATCGGGGGACGGTTCAGTCCCGGCCCGAGCGGGGATTCAGTCCTGGTCGGGGGCGGTGAAGCTGTCCAGCGGGAGCTCGGCCCGGGCGTCCTTCTGCTCGCGGGGGAGGCTGTAGAAGGACCGGCTTCCCTTGCGGATCAGGCTGTGCAGGGCGCCGATCGCGAACACCGCGCCGACGGCGGCGTAGGTCCAGGCGGGAAACATGAAGTCGCTGGCGAACGTGCCGGCGACCAGGCCGACGATTCCCAGGGCGAGGAAGGCGGGCGCCCAGGACGGAGTGGTAAGGCGGACTGTCTCGGTCGGCTCGGTGATCGTCTGCTGCTGCTCGGTCATTCGATCGTCCCGCCGGCCTATGACGCGATGTAGAGCAGTGCGAACAGGAAAGTGAGCGCGTAAATCGCTGCCGCGCCCGTGCCGATCAGCATGCCGGTCGAGAAGTTCGATTTCGAGGTGTTGCGATCCATGTGCGGAGTTCTATCAGGCGACGGCGTCGATGGCCATGGCAATGAACAGCAAAGCCAGGTATGACAGCGAGTAGAGGTAGGTGCGAAGGGTGAGGGCCGGGGTCGGATGGCGGTAGAGGACGAGGGAGAAAGCGATGAACGCGCCGCCGAGGATCACCGCCGAAACGAGGTAGAAGGTTCCCAGCAGACCACTGATCCAGGGCCCGATCGTGACCGCGACCATGACCAGGGTGTAGATCAGAATCTGGCGCCTGGTCTCGGCCTCACCTTTCACCACGGGCAGCATCGGCACGCCGGTGCGCGCGTAGTCGTCCTTGATCATCAGCGAGAGGGCCCAGAAGTGCGGCGGCGTCCAGAAGAAGATGATCGCGAACGGCCAGAGCGCCTCCCAGGTGAGTCCACCGGTTGCCGCGGCCCAGCCGACCAGTGGAGGAACGGCCCCGGCGCTACCGCCGATCACGATGTTCTGCGGGGTCAGCGGCTTCAGCCAGAGGGTGTAGAGGAAGACGTACCCGAGCAGCCCGACCATCGCCAGAACCGCCGAGAGCGGGTTCACCGTCAGCCAGAGCAGCACGAACGATGCGATGCCCAGCACGATGCCGAAGATGAGCCCGTGTGCCGGGCTGATCCGGCCGCTGACCAGCGGTCTCGAGCTGGTCCGCTCCATCCGGGCATCGCGATTGCGGTCGATGTAGTGGTTGATCGCTCCGGCGCCGCCGGCGGCCAGGTAGCCGCCGAGCACGGTCAGGAGAATCGTTGAGAAGGCCGGGCCGGTCGGGTCGGCGACGAACATCGTGGCCACCGTGGTCAGCAGCAGCAGGCTGATGATCCGGGGTTTGGTCAGAGCGATGTAGTCGCGAAGCACCGGCACTACCTCGGCAACCGAGCGGGAGCCGGTCGGCCGGGTCGCCGATCGGTCGCGAGTGGTTCGCGCAGCGGCACCTTCGAGCATGCGATCAGGCTACCGGCTGAGGATCGCCGGCCGGCTCTTCGGCCTCGGCATCGCGGCGCTCCAGCGCCTCCCGTATGTCGCGCATCGGCTGGGTGCTGCGGACGTCCGGGAGAACGTCGAAATTGTGGGCCTCCGGTGGAGAGAGGGTCAGCCACTCGAGTGATGCCCCGCGCCAGGGGTCCGGGGTGGCGACCGGTTCCTCGGTCCGGCTCTTGAGCAGGTTGCCGATCGCGAGAACGACGCCGATGAACAGGATCAGCGTGCCGATCGACGCGATCAGGTTGTAGATCCCCAGATCCTGGCTGCTGAAGAATCGGTAGGCGTCGGTCACCTGACCCTCGACGCCCGCGCCGAACAGGGGGACCAGGGCGATAAAGGTTCCGGCCAGCATGACCCGGAAAGAGATCCGCGAGCGGTCTTCGTTGAGTTGGCGCCCGGTCATCTTCGGGTACCAGTAGGAGATCGCGGCGAAGCCGCCGAAGACAGCGAAGCCGATCAGGGCGAAGTGAGTGGCGGCCCAGGCGTCATAGGTGTGCTGGAGCTGGCTTCCGACCGCGATCGTTGACTGGCTGACCTCGACGATCAGCCCGATCGAGGCGACCGAGAGCGCGCCCATGGCGAAGCGCAGGGGCGCCCGCATGTGGAAATCGCTCCGGCTGACCGCGGAAATCAGGTTGTAGAAGATCAGGCCGAACGGCACGATCAGGGCGATCGACATCAGCATCGCGTAGTACTTCCAGCCACTCTGCAGCGGCGCAGTCAGCATGTTCTGGGTCCAGGCGAGGGTCCCGATGATCGCGATTGCGATCATCGAGTTGACCACCGTCCGGCGCCCGGGCAGCTCGCGCCTGGTGAACGTCTCGATGATCTCGGCGATCGCGGCGAGAAAAGTCAGGGCGATCGCCATGTAGGACGCGGTGAAGAAGATGTAGCTCAGGTGCTGCCAGAGCATCGGAGCCCCGCCGGCTCCCCCGGCGAAGAACGTGCCGCCTAGCCGGCGGTCGATCATCAACATGGTCACCGCGGCCAGGAAAACGGGAATCACTGCGACCAGCAGCCAGCTCACGATCGAGGCCGCCCAGGTGAAAACGGGTGCCCGCCGCCAGGCCATGCCCGGCGCCCGCAGGTTGTGAAGCGTGGTCAGCAGATCGATCGCGATCAGCAGGAAGCCGAGCACGATCAGGCCGGTCGAGGCCAGCCACACGTCGACTCCGTTGTTCGACGTAAAGGCAAGTTCGGAAAAAGGCGGCAACGGGTTGATGCCGGCCTCGGGGGGTGTGAACAGGAACGACGCATACAGCATCAGCCCGCCGAAAATGAACAGCCACAGGCCGGTCTGGCCGAGCCGGGGCAGTGCCGTGCCGCGGCTACCTATCTGGAGCGGTACCACGTAATAGAGCAGCCCCAGGCACAGCGGCAGGGCAAAGAGGAAGATTGCGGTCTCGCCGTAGACCGAAAGCAGGCGGTCGAAGGTGACGGCCTCGAGAAAGAGATTCTCGGGGACAGCGAGCTGGATCCTTATGAGGAGCAGTTCGAGCGCGGCGAGAAAGAGTGCTGCCCTTGCTGCTTGGCCTGGCTAGCCTGGCCTGCTTCTTCACTGGTCGGGTCGACGTAATAGCTGTCCACACTGTCCAGGTCCACCACGCGCAGCCAATCACTGATGCATTCATGCACGCCCTCAGGGGTAACGAGCGTACCATCCATGCCAGCCTGTAAGGCCATCTGCTGGTACTGCAAGTTCTGCGTCAGTGCAGCTGCCTTCTCGCTGCGCTCTGCGCCTGACAGGCCAGCAATGACCCGCATGGACTTTCTAGGCTGCCACTTGCGCGGATCCGTGGTGATCCACTTACCGGCCAGCTTCGCGCTGATGGGCTGGTCATAGTAACTGCGCAGTGCCTGGTGAATCAGCATGTAGCTACCGCGTACCAGCGTCTCGATGATGTTGCGGGCAAAGAATGCTGACATTTTTTCTTTTTGACTGAATTCTTGGGCTACTGCACCACCACCGGCCGCTGCCAGCTGCATTTCTCCCTGCATCATATCCACTGCTGCACCGGCGCGTGATGTAGCTACCCTGTCCAG
>JBGUDX010000006.1:0-19481 GCA_041821645.1 Acidobacteriota bacterium | reverse complement strand
GTCTGAGACGGGTTCCCTTGCCGCCCACCAACACCAGTGCCTGCAACTTTTACTCCGTTCCGGCACCGATACCCGGGCGACCAATCCCCTCGTAAGTGAATCCTGCTCGCTGCATGGCATCGGCATCAAGAAAATTTCGTCCGTCGATGATCAATGGCTGCCGCATCATTGCTGCCGCCCCGGCCCAGTCGAGGTCCCGGAATTCGGGCCACTCGGTAACCAGTACCGCCGCGTCCGATCCTTCCAGCGCCTTCTGTGCCGTGTCCATTACTTCAACTCCGGGCAGCAGAGTCCTTGCGTTCTCCCTGGCGACGGGATCATATGCGACAACGTTGGCGCCTTCGCCCCGCAGCCGGGCGGACAGCACCAGGCTCGACGCCTCGCGCATGTCATCGGTATCGGGCTTGAACGCGAGCCCCAGCAGGGCCACGCGCTTTCCCACGAGCGATCCGAGATGCCGGGTCAGCTTGCTCACGACCCTTCGTTTCTGCAGTTCGTTCACCTCGATCACGGCGTTGAGCAGCTGGAAGTGGTAGCCGGAGTTCCCGGCCAGGAGCTTGAGCGCGTTGACGTCTTTGGGGAAACAGGAGCCGCCGAAACCGATCCCGGGCCGCAAAAAATGGGGTCCTATCCGCTCGTCGAGGCCCATCCCGCGGGCGACCTCGGTGACGTCCGCACCGACCTCCTCACAGACGTTCGCGATCTCGTTGATAAACGAGATCCTGGTCGAGAGGTAAGCGTTCGAGGCGAGCTTGATCATCTCGGAGCTGGACGTATCGGTCAGCACCAGCTCTCCGCCGAGCGGCTCATAGAGATCGGCCACCTCCTGCGCGGCGGCGGCATCCCGGCTAGATGCTCCGATCACAACCCGGTCGGGGTGGAGGAAATCCTCGACCGCAGAGCCCTCTTTGAGGAATTCCGGGCAGGAGACGTACGCCAGTCCGGGGAGGTCCATACTGATTTTCTCCCCGGTTCCGGCCGGAACCGTGCTTTTCATGACCAGGACGTAGTCACCATCATCCCGGAGTTCGGCCACAACCGACTTCACCCGGGAAAGATCGGCGTCACCCGAGTAGGTCGGCGGAGTGTCGACGCATACGAACAGCAGGTGGGCCCGGTCGAGCACCTCGGCCATGTCGGTCGTGAAGTGGAGCCGGTCGCTGTTCTTCTGGATCAGCTCGCCGAGCCCCGGTTCGTGGAATGTCACTTCTCCGCGACGCAGCGCCTCGACTTTCTCCTCGGCCACGTCGCGGGCGATGACCTCGTACCCGAGATTGGCAAAGCAGGCCGCGGTCACCAAGCCGACCCAGCCGACCCCGATCACGCCGATCGGCGCTCTTTCGCCACTGTTCTCTGACATGCCGCCGTGCCGGGTCAGCTACCCGGGGTTGAAGCTTTCGGTCGGTTTGAACGCCCTCGTTGATCGAGCCATGCCGAGCATCTGTTCATTGGTCAGGGTCAGGAGTATCGAGTTGGAGATCCAGTAAGTGTTGCCCTCGTCGGACCAGGCAACCAGACGGACCCTATCCCCCTCGGGGTAGACGCGGAAGTCCCGGCCATCCATCTTGATCGATTCGTTCGGAGCCTCGAGGATCGGCGGATCACTCCAGTCCCGGATTCCCTGCAGCCCGAAGTAGTGGAGCCCGTCACCAAGCTGGAGCGCCATCACCAACCGGTATGCCGCGTAGCTCTTCTTGTCCGGGTCCCGCACATGGTAGGTCCGGCTGCCTTCAGCATAGATCGTGCCGGCCGGCAGCCGTTTGGCGTAGTAGACCGGGAAGTCGCGCCGCTTGAATTCGGCGTCGAGGCCCATCGCCGCGTCGAGCCCACCCTGGGAGGCATCGACCAGTCCGTCATTGTCCTTGCCGGGCGCGGTGGTTGTCGATGCCTTCTCCTTCTTGCGCTGCCTCGCGGCTTTCTTTTTGGCCTTCCTGATGGCCCGCTTCTTCGCCTTGTCGGAACCCGGGCTCTCGCCGGTGGAAAGATCCCCCAGCGGGCCGGCGGTGTCTTCGAACCCGAGGAACTTGTCGACCGCGGCATCGATCTCATCCGGGGTCGAGACCAGATATGACACTCCCGAATCCAGATCGTCGGAGGCCGGGAACTTGACTTCGACCACGTTCGCTCCCCTCGAATCAAAGAGCAGCCTCAGCAGCTCGAGGACCTCGTCCCCGTCCTTGATGTCGGAAGAGGTGTTGTCGGTGAAGGCCTTGATCAGCTCGTCGTTTCGTTTGAGGATCTCGCCGAACGAGAGGCGGTTGCGCACCTCGCCGACCAGATCCTGTTGCCTCGCCGCGCGGGCGAGGTCGGAATCGGTGTGACGGTAGCGGGCGAACTCGAGCGCATCCGGGCCGCAGAGCTTCTGATACCCGGCGTCGATATCGATCTCGGCGTACTGCTCGGAGGCGGCCAGCCCCTCATTCGAGTGGTAGTACTCGCGATCGACGTCCACGTAGACGCACCCGATCGAATCGACCACCGAAGCGAAACCCTGGAAATCGACGTTGATCACGTGGTTTATGTCGAGGCCGGTCAGCTCCCTGATTGTCTTCAGGGTGAGCTTCGGGCCCCCGTAGCTGAACGCGGCGTTGAATTTGTCGGTCCCGACTCCGGGGATCTCGACCTTGAGATCGCGCGGGATCGAGAGCATCGCGATCTGGCCCGAGTCGGGATCGAGCCGCAGCAGCATCGTCGTGTCGGAGCGCCCGGGATCGCCCGGGGCGGCGCCGCCTCCGGTTCGCTGGTCGGAGCCCAGGATGGCGATCGTCTGCGGGCCCCCATTGCTTTCCGGGAGAATCTTGTCGGACAGCTTGAGCCCCGGTTCGCTGATGCCTTCCCCGATGTTGTCGACCAGGGTCAGGACCGAGGCCGAAGTCGCACCGGCAAAGGAGAAAACAATGATCAGGGTGGCCAGTACGAACCGCCACCAGTAGCGCTTCCGCCTGCCCGGGGGATCGAAGTCGCCGGACTTCGCCGGACGTGGCGGATCCCAGGCCTGTCCCGTGCGCCGCGCCTCCTCGACCGCCTGCTGGGCCTCGCCCCGGGCCGCGGCGCTGAGGATCAGGGTCTGCTCCGCGGTGATCCCCTCATCGGGCGGTTGCTCCGGCCCGGAGGGTGGAGCTTCCGGCTGACCACCTTCATCCGGCGGCCCTTCTCCGGCAGGGCCGGTCCCGGCGGCCTCCTCCCCGGGCGGCTCCGAGGCAGCGCCCGCCGCCGCTTCCGCCGGCGTCGTCTCACCGGGCGTCGGCTCACCGGACGGAGCCTCGCCGGCCGGCGTCTCATCCGGGGGAGCATCGCCAGACGGGGCCTCGCCTGGCGCCGTCCCTGCAGGCGGGGAGCCCTCCGGCGAAGCGGCACTCTCCCGGCTCTCGAGCAGGGCCGCCCGGAAAACGGGGTCGAGTTCCGGCGCGTCATCGCCGCTCAGGAGGTCTGCCTCAAAGGCGAATACCTCTTCGGTGGGAGGTTCGTAGTCGGGATCGTCGGGCCGTTCGGCCGGGGTCGACTCGTCAGCCTGCTCCGGCTCAGGGCTCTCGTCCGGCCGCTCTGGCTGAGGGGACTGACCCGACTGCTCTGGCTCAGTGCCCTCGTCCGGCTGCTCCGAGGCCGCGGGCCGGTCCGTTCCACCGGCCGGATCGGAATCCTCTCCGGCAGGATCGTCGATACCTCCGAGCAGGTACTCCTCGGTCGGCTGCGCCGGCTGCTCTTCCCCGGGGTCCCCGGGATCCTGTTCGTCTCGGTCAGTCATCGTTTTCGGAGCGGACCATTGTCGCACTTCGGGTCAGGAACTCTTCCAGCGCCCGCCGATAGGCGCCGAGTGAGCGAATCGATACCCATTCGTCGGGCCCGTGATGCCCGGCTCCGGACGGGCCGAATTCGACCGCCGGAATACCGACCCGGATAAACGAAACGGCATCCGAGGCTCCGTCGCGGCCGACCGATACCGAAGGACCTTCGTGATTGGACTCGGCCGCCTCGATCAGGGCCGTCACCCAGGGCGAGTCGATCCCGCCGTCGATGGCCGGAATCGCAAAGATGGTCTCGATTCCTGCCGGGCCGAGCCCGCGGATCTGACCCAGGATGGCCTCGGGATCCTGGTGTGGCAGGTAACGGATGTCGATGTCGATTGCGCAATAGTCGGGGACCTTGTTCAGAGCATCGCCACCCCAGATCCGGCCAAGATTGATTGACGGGCGGTCAAAGAGCTCAGAGCTTTCCCGGGCGAACGGTAGTGATTCCAGCCCCCGGAAAAACTCGACCGCCCGCATGATCGCGTTGTCACCGAGCCAGGGCGTCGAGCCGTGGGCTGCCCTTCCGGCTATGCCGAGCCTGACCGCCAGGATGCCTTTTGCCGCAACGCCCACGTGCATGTCGGTCGGCTCCCCGGTCACTGCGAACTCACCCCGGAGACCCGAGTCGACCAGTTGGTTGCTGCCACGCTCCCAGTCTTCTTCCGACTCTTCGTCGGAAACGATCCCCAGCACAACGCGGAGTCCCGGGAACGGCTCCGCCGGTGACGGCAGCGCCAGCATCATCGCTGCCAGGGCACCCTTCATGTCGTAGGCCCCGCGCCCGATCAGGCGGTCGCCCTCGACCCTGGGGGTGAACTGGCCCGGCTCGGCCGGCACCACGTCCATGTGTCCGTGGAGAATGACCGTCGGATCGGCCGGATCACCGACGCTGGCGGTGAGCACCGGCAGACCGCGGCACTCGTCGTGGCCCACCTCGACGCCGCGGGACTCGAGCCAGCCCTTGATGAAGCCCGCCGCTTCGTGAACCCCGTCCGCCTGCGACGTGTCGTAGGCAATCAGGCGCTGGGCGAGGGCGAGCAGCTCCGAAACCGCTTACGCTCCCTGGGCGAGCTCGAGAAAGACACCGACCCGTTCGAGATCGCGCTCGGCGGCCTTTCTGGAGGCATCACCGGTCTCGGGATCGGCCAGCCGGGCCTCGGCATCGCTCTTCTGCTCCTCCAGCACGCCGGAGTCGAGTTCGTCAACCGAATGAGCTTCTTCGACCAGAAGCTGGGCGTGACTCGCGAAAACCTGAAGCACGCCGTGGGACTGAGCCCATTCGCGGGTCTCGGAGTCGGAGATCTTCAGCCGGAGCAGGTTGGGCTTGAGCGCGGCCATCACCGGAACGTGATTGGCCAGGATGCCGATTTCCCCGACCACGGTCCGGGTCGAAAGCTGGACCACCTCCCCGCTGAAGACATCGCCTTCCGGGGTCAGAACTTCAACCGTGAATGTGGTTTCGCCGGCCAATTTCTATCGATCCGAGCTCTTGCCCTCAGCCGTCACCTGATCGATGCTGCCCTTCATGTAGAAGGCGCTCTCCGGGTAATCGTCGAGCTCACCGTCGAGAATCATGCGGAACCCGCGGACCGTTTCGTTGACCGGCACGTACTGGCCCCCGGTGCCGGTGAACTGCTCGGCGACGAAAAACGGCTGTGACAGGTAGCGCTCGATCTTGCGGGCGCGGTAGACCAGCACCTTGTCTTCGTCGGCGAGCTCGTCGATACCGAGAATCGCGATGATCTGCTGCAGCTCTGAGTAGCGTTGCAGGATCTCCTGAACGTCGGTGGCAGTCCGGTAGTGGTCATCGCCAAGGATGTCCGGCTTGAGGATGGTCGAGCTCGAATCGAGCGGATCGACCGCCGGGTAGATCCCCTTCTCCGAGATCGCCCGCGAAAGCGCGGTGGTTGCGTTGAGGTGGGCGAACACCGAGGCCGGGGCCGGATCGGTGAAGTCGTCGGCCGGGACGTAAATCGCCTGAATCGAGGTGACCGAACCGCGGGCGGTCGAGGTGATCCGCTCCTGAAGCTCGCCCATCTCGGTCTCAAGCGTGGGCTGGTATCCCACGGCTGAAGGCATGCGTCCCAGCAGAGCCGAAACCTCGGAGCCCGCCTGGACGAAGCGGAAGATGTTGTCGATGAACAGCAGCACGTCCTGGCCACCGGCCTCGCGGTAGTACTCGGCCATGGTCAGACCCGACAACGCAACCCGGAGGCGGGCTCCCGGAGGCTCGTTCATCTGGCCGAAGACCATCATGGTCTTGTCGATCACGCCCGACTCGGTCATCTCGATGTAAAGGTCGGTGCCCTCGCGGGTCCGTTCCCCGACTCCGCAGAATGCGGACAGCCCGCCATGCTCCTGGGCGATGTTGTGGATCAGTTCCTGGATCAGCACGGTCTTGCCGACGCCGGCGCCGCCGAACAGGCCGATCTTGCCGCCCTTGGCGTAGGGCGCGAGCAGGTCGACCACCTTGATCCCGGTCTCGAGCATCTCCTGAGTCGGGGTGAGGTCGGTCGCTTCCGGGGAGGGACGGTGAATCGGCCAACGCTCCACGTCTCCCAGATCGTCGCCGCCATCGATCGGCTCGCCGAGCAGGTTGAAGATCCGGCCGAGGGTCTTGTCGCCGACCGGAACCGTGATCGGGCCACCGGTGTCGACCACCCGGTCGCCACGCTGGAGGCCGTCCGTTGCGTCCATGGCGACGGTGCGCACCCGGTCGTCTCCCAGGTGCTGCTGAACCTCGCAGACCAGGGTCCGGCCTTCGCGGGCGTCGGTCTGGTCGACCTCGATCTCGATCGCCGAGAAGATCTCGGGTAGCTGGTCGGGGAATACCACGTCGACCACGACGCCGGTGATCTCTTCGATCTTTCCTGTGTTCTTACCGTTGTTCTCTGACATATCTCCAGTTTCCAGTTTCAGTCGAGGGGCGTCTGTCTAGCCGAGCGCTTCCGCACCGCCGACAACTTCCAGTATTTCCTGCGTGATCTCGGCCTGCCTGACCCGGTTCATTTCGAGGGTGAGATCGTCAATCATCGTTTCGGCGTTTTCGGCCGCGCTGCTCATCGCGGTCATCCGTGCGCCCAGTTCGGACGCGGCTGACTCGAGCAGGGTCCGGTAAAGGGAAATGTCCACGTAGTCCGGGATGACGGAGGCCAGCAGCTCTTCCGCATCGGGCTCGTAGTCCCAATAAGACCGCGAATGGGCCTCGGCCAGTTGGTCATCGGGGTCGGCCATTTCGCCATCGGACCCGGTCAGATCCTCCACCCCTTCGCCGACCACTTCGGCCTCCTGGACCGGCAGCATGGTCAGCCGGTGAACGTATTGGGTCAGCGGCGAGACGTAGCGGTTGTAGACGACTTCGACCCGGTCCACGTCCCCGTCGATATAGGCCGCGGACAGGGTCTCACCAATCTCTCGGGCATCGGTGAAGGCCGGACGGTCGGTGAAGCCGGTCCAGGATCCGTTGACGGTCTGCTTACGAAAGGTGAGTGCACCGTCGCCACGGCGGCCAACCACAAAGAAGACGACCTCCTGGCCGTCGACGTGGGCCTGGTCGCGGAGCTTGAGGCCCTCGCGGAGAATGTTGGCGTTGAACGCGCCGGCCAGCCCGCGGTCGCCGGTGACCAGCAGGATGCCGAGCTTGCTCACCTTTTCGCGTTCATCGAGGATCGGCACGTGCTGGACGGTGCCGGCTTCTTCCGCCGCCCGGCGGGTCATCCTGCGCATCGCCTTGGCGTAGGGCCTGAGTTGGGCGATCCGGTTCTCGGCCCGGCGGAGTCTTGCCGCAGCAACCATCTCCATCGCCCTGGTGATCTGGCGAATGTTCTTGACGCTGGAGATTCGGTTGTTGACTTCCTTGCGATTGGCCATGGGTTTCGGTGTCCCGTTTGCGGTGCCCCGAGATGGGCACCGGTAGGTCTAGACGGCGGCGGTCGCCTCCTCGGCTTCGCCGGTCGAATCGCCGGAACCGGAGTCGTCGCCTGAGTCATCCGGTTCTCCGGCCCCGTCAGCGGTGGCGCCTTTCACCCGGGCCGACTCGCCGGCTTCGAGCGGCTCGCCGTCCTCGTCGAAGTCGGGCCCGAAGTCGTCGACGAATTCGCTGATTGCGTCGGCGAGCAGCTTCTCGTCCTCTTCGGGGAACAGGCCGGTCTCGTTGATCCGCGCGCACAGTTCCTTCTGCTCGGCGTGAAGCCGGGTCAGCAGGTCGGCGAGGAACTCCTTGACCCGCTCGGTCTTGATCCGGTCCAGGAAGCCGCCGGTGCCGGAGTAGATCGAAGCGACCTGGTCGGCAACCGAGAGCGCGTCGCGCTCGTTCTGCTTGAGCAGCTCGACCAGCCGCTCGCCCCGGGCCAGGGTCTTCTGGGTGTCGGCGTCGAGCTCGGAACCGAACTGGGCGAATGCCTCGAGGTCCCGGTACTGGGAGAGCTCGCCCTTCATCTTGCCGGCGACCTTTTTCATCGCTTTGGTCTGGGCGTCGCCGCCGACTCGGGAAACCGAGATGCCGACGTTGATCGCCGGCCGCACGCCCGAGTTGAACAGATCCGACTCGAGGAAGATCTGGCCGTCGGTGATCGAAATCACGTTGGTCGGGATGTAGGCCGAGACGTCGTTTGCCTGGGTCTCGATGATCGGCAGTGAGGTGAGCGAACCGCCTCCGAGCTCGTCGTTCAGCTTGACCGCCCGCTCGAGCAGGCGCGAGTGCAGGTAGAAGACGTCTCCGGGGTATGCCTCACGGCCGGGCGGGCGCCTGAGCAGCAGCGACATCTGCCGGTAGGCGTAGGCGTGCTTGGTCAGGTCGTCGTAGACGCAGAGCGCCGACTTGCCGTCATAGAGGAAGTACTCGGCCATCGCCGTGCCGGCGTAAGGCGCGATGAACTTGATCGGCGCGGCTTCGTCTGCCGGAGCGGCGACGATGATGGTGTTGTCCATCGCGCCGGCTTCCTCGAGCACCTCGCGCACCTGGACCACCGTGGCCATACGCTGTCCGATGGCCACGTAGACCGAGACCACGCCCGAATCGCGGTTGTTGATGATCGTGTCGATGCCGACCGTGGTCTTGCCGGTCTGGCGGTCGCCGATGATCAGCTCGCGCTGACCGCGGCCGATCGGGATCATGCCGTCGATCGACTTGATCCCGGTCTGAAGGGGGTCGCGAACCGGCTGGCGGCTGACCACGCCGGGGGCCTTGAATTCGGCCGGGCGGGTCTTGCCGGTGTTGATGTCGCCCTTGCCGTCGAGCGGACGGCCGAGCGGATCGACCATGCGGCCCAGATACTCCTCGCCGACCGGGATCTCGAGCAGCTTGTTGGTCCGCTTGACCGTGTCGCCCTCGACCACTTTGTCCCACTCGCCGAACAGCACCGCGCCGACATTGTCCGCCTCGAGGTTCAGCGCCAGTCCGGTGACTCCGTGAGGCAGCTCGAGCATCTCGAGCGCCATGCAGTTGTCGAGCCCGTGGATACGGGCGATTCCGTCGGCGACCGAGAGCACGGTCCCCACTTCGGAAAGGTCGGCGCTACCGGGGTCGATGCCCTCGATGCGCTGCCTCAGGATGCTGGAAATCTCGTCTGGCTTGATCTGCATCTCGGTTCTGATCCTCCTTAGGCCGCCTGAGCAACGCTCTGGCGGAGTTTCTCCAAGTTGTTGTGAATGCTGGTGTCGAGAACCATGTTCCCGACCTGAAGTACGAGTCCGCCGATGATTCCCTCATCGACGCGGCTGGTCAGGTCGACCTCCCGGCCGGTCTGCTTTTCGACCGCGGCCCCGACCTCCTCGATCACCGACGGGTCGAGTTCGATGGCACTGGTAAGGGTGACGTCCAGGCGCCGGTTTTCCTGCTTCCAGAGGTCTTCGTACTCGCGGCGAATCCGGTAGATCGCCGCCATGCGGTGCTTTTCGATCAGCAGTTCGAGGAAATTCAGGAACTCGGGGTCGGCGTCGTCGACCGCGCGCCGAAGCCCTTCGAGCTTCTCCTGCGAGGAGAAATAAGGGCTGAAGAAGAAGACCTCGAGATCCCGGTCCCGCTCGAAGGCATCGCAAAGCTGCGCGAGCTGCTCGCGGACCGTGTCCAGATCCCCCTTCTCCTTGGCAACGCCGAAGAGGGATTCGGCATATACCCGGGCCAGTGCTTCCATCAGCCGCCGTTCCGATCCCCTGCCAGGCTGGAGAAGTCGACCTCGCGCAGCGCCTCCTCGACCAGTTCCTTGTGGGCCTGGTCGTCGAGCGACCTGCGGGTCACCTGCTCGGTGGCGAGAATGGTCAGGTCGGCGACCTCCTTGCGGATGTCGTCCAGAGCCCGGCGGGTCTCGGCCTCGATGTCCTTGCGGGCGGCCTCGACCAGATCCTCGCGCTTCGACTGGCCCTCGGCGGCAGCCTCCAACTTGGTCGACTCGGCCGCCTTGCGGGCCCGGGCCAGGATCTCGTCGGCCTGCTCCCGCGCCTCGGTCAGGCGCTGGCGGTAGTCGGCCAGCAGCTTGTCGGCCTCGTCGCGCTGGCGCTCAGCCGAGTCGATGCTCTCGTTGATCACCTTCGCCCGCTTGTCAAGCGCTTCGGCGATCAGGGGGAAGGCGAACTTGCTCAGCACCCATAGCGTGAACCCGAAGACGGCCAGGGTCCAGATCATCAGACCCAGGCCAGGCGTCACCAGGAAGCTTCCGCCCTCTTCAGAGGCCGCCTCCTCGGCGGCCAGGGGGATCCCGGTCAGGAGTTGTGAGAGAACCAGCTCCACTGGCCTAGAGGAAGAACGCGATCAGCGCGAAGATGAAGGTGTAGAAGGCGACGGCCTCGGTCAGGGCGAAACCGAGCCAGCGAATCGACTGGAGCTCGCTCTTGAGTTCGGGCTGGCGAGCGACCGACTCGATTTCCTTGCCGAAGATGAAACCGATGCCGATACCGGCGCCGATCGAACCGAGGCCGGCACCGATGCCGAGAGCTACGGCCTTGAGGCCAGCCTCGACTTCGCCTGCTTCAAGTTCTGCTAGGGGCAACAGCTCGATCATTTGTGAGACTCCTTTTCAGTGACTTTCGGCGGTTGCTCCGCCGATGTAGATGGCGGTCAGGATAGAGAAGATGAATGCCTGCAGGGTGGCGACGATGCCGACCTCGAAAACGTAGAAGGCAAAGGCCATCGGGTAAGTGAGCACGCCCAGAGCGGCGATACCCAGCAGGACTGCCAGTCCGCCGCCCATGAAGAGCAGCAGCAGGTGGCCCGCGAGGATGTTGGCAAAGAGTCGAACCGAGAGCGAGATCAGGCGGACGAAGTGGGAAACCACCTCGATCATGAAGATCGCCGCCTTGCCGAACGGATTCATGTCCTCCAGACCGGCCGGCAGCCAGCTCGCCAGGTAAGGACCCACTCCCTTCGCCCGGACGCCCTCGTAGTGATACGAAAACCAGATTACGAGAGTGAGCGCCAGCGGCACCGCGATATTGGCGGTTGCTGCGTAGAGAGCGAACGAAGGCATCTCCAGGCCGAAAATACTGATCGTCTCGTGGGTGTTGGTCGGCAGAGGCAGGTAACCGATCATGTTCGAGAAGAGGATGAAGAAGAACAGGGTGGCCAGGAACGGGAACCACTTTCGTGCCAGTTTCGTGTCCTCGATATTTCCACCGGCGATGTCGGTCTTGGTCACTTCGTAGGCCACCTCGACCGCGGTCTGCACCCGGTTCGGCTTCTGCTTCATCCGCCTGGCTATCCAGACCATGATGGTGATGGTCAGCAGCGACGCCAGCACCAGATACATGACCGCCTTGTTGATCGAAAGGTCGATCCCGGCGAGGTTGATGTTGATCCAGGGCTCGAGCCGGAACTCGTCCTGGGGCTTGAACGCTTCGTCTTTGCCGCTGCTACCGAAAACCAGACCGAAGATGACAGCCAGTCCGAGCCAGCCACCGAGCGCGATGAATACCTTGGCCTTGGTGCTCATTCCTTCTTTGGCTTCGCTCGATGCGACGGCGGTCGAATCGCTCATATCGTCTGGTCAGACGTAAGAAGGTGGACCAGGCCCTTGGAGCCCAGGTGAACCGTGAACAGGATGACCAGGACGATCGCCCCGTAGAACCCGGCGTCGCGTGAGATCAGGCCGGCGACCAGGATCGCCGCCGCCATGACCCAGGCCCGGCCGAGGGAGGTAGCGGCAACGGTGCCCATCGCCGTCTTGCGATCCCCGGCCAGCAGTTTTTCCTTTGCCTTGCGCTCGGAAAAGGCCTCGCTGAGCCGGGCAACGATCCAGAGGCCGGCGGCGACGAAGTAGCCGGAGAGAGGCAGGTCCGCGACGATGAAGACCGGGAGGGCGACTGCCAGAACGATCAGGTCCAGATTTGCAAGCAGACTCAGGCTGCGGCTACCCGTTTCGTCCCCGGGTGATCTCTTTGCGGCAAGGGTCGTCAAGACGGGCCGACTATATCCGAACAGACCGCCTCAACGCGTTGCGCCGAGGCCACGTGACAAGTGACACGAGACTGCTTCAACAAGCCAAAAACCGGGCTTCCCGGGATCGACCTGTCCTACTCGGGAGGTTCACCTTTCGCCCGTGGCCCCTTGATGATTTCGAGCACGTAGGCGAGGTAGACGGTGAACCCGATCGCGGCCAGGATCACGATAGCCATGACGGCCGTCCAGACGAAGCCGAAATTGCCGCGATCGTCGCTGTACGGGACCAGTCGCAGGGCCAGGGCCAGCAGGGCCAGGATCAGGGTCCAGCCGTACAGGTAGGCCAGGGTCCGGCGCTGGGAAAAGCCGATGTTCGCCATGCGGTGGTGGAAATGCCAGCGATCGGCCTGGTAGATCGGCTGGTGATACTTGATCCGCTTGGCCACGACGAAAGCGGTGTCGAAGATCGGAAGGGCCAGGATGACCAGAGGGAAGGCCAGCGCCACCACCGCATTGGTCTTCAGCGCACCCTGGATCGAGACCACCGCGATCATGTAACCGAGCAGGTTCGAGCCGGTGTCTCCCATGAAGCTCGAGGCCGGCGGGAAACCGTGCCGGAGATAGCCCAGCGCGGCCCCCGAGGTGATTGCGGCCAGCACCCCGGCCTCGAAACGGTCGAGCGAGAGGGCGATCACAGCCATCGCCGCAGCGGCAATCGCGACGACCCCGGCAGCCAGACCGTCGATGCCGTCGATCAGGTTGACGATGTTGATCACCGCGACGATGCCGAAGATGGTCAGAGGCCAGGCGGTCCAGCCAAGCTCGAAGCCGCCGATGAACGGGATGGTCAGGGCGTCGGGGTGAACCCCGGCGGACACCGGGATCGCGGCCGCCGCGATCTGGCCGCCCAGCTTGACCAGGGCCGGCAGGTCGAAGACGTCATCGAGCGCCCCGACCAGGGCGATCGCCACCGCCCCGAGCAGGATCGCCGTGGTCTGACTGTCGGCCGGCATCCAGATCCAACCGGCGATCTCGATCGCCACGAGGATGGCCACCCCCGACATCGCCGGCGTCGCGACCCTGTGCTGGCTGCGCGGCCCGGGCTCGTCGATCGCCCCGACCCACCTGGCCAGCCGCTCGGCAAGGGGCACCAAAGCCCAGCTGATCAGCACCGCAGCCAGAAAGGCGAGGGCGGCGTCTGTCGTATCGACCATGGCGGAAGATTCTCACTCCGGCCCGACGGACGCGTCGCCCCGCCCGCTCGCGAGGCGTTCCGGCTGCCATTCCTCGACCGTGGGACCGGAATTTCAGCCAGAACCGGCCGCCCGGCGGCCGGGGTCGGACCCGGCCTTCAGTTCAGGGCGCCGAGGATCCCCCGGACCAGAACCTCGGGATCCTGCGGCTCGCGGGCACCGGGCTCGCCGCGGCGCTTGACCAGTTCGAGTTCGTCGGCGCCGGAGAGCACCTTGAGCAGGCCCTTGCCGATCAGATCCTCGTCCACCCCGCCCATCCTGCCGGCGAACGTCGTGTAGACCGGGGTTCCGAGCGCCACGGCCTCGCGATTCATGGTCCCTCCGGCGCTGACCACCAGATCGGCGTATGCGATCAGGCTCTGCGCATCGACCGCGTGATCGGGCACGATCAGGTTCGCCGAGTCCCGGGCCCTGGCCGCGGCGGCCTGCGAATCGGTCCTGGGGATGATCACCGCGGTCACGCCGTCGGCTTCGGCCAGGCGGTCGATCACCTGCTCGTAGAGCGGGTTGTCGGCGTGGTACTCGGAGGTCTCGGGTGGCGGCCGGACCACCACCAGGACCCGGTCCCGGTCGATTCCCAGTTCGCCGATCACTGCCGGGTCCGGCTCGAAACCGGCCAGGTAGTAGTCCTCCTTGAGCCCGGGGTAGCGGACCAGCTTCTCACCCTTTGCCCCGACCCTGGCCATGCGCTCGACCGGGATCGTGTCGGGCACCAGCACCCGCTTGGCGATGCGGAAAGAAAGCTGGCGCTGAAGCCCGGCGAACTCGTAGTCCTGGAGCTGGGCCGAACGGATACGCAGCACGGCCGAAACCAGGGCCAAATCCACGGATCCGTGGGCGACCGCGAGCTCCGGCCGGAACTCCCAGACCGGTTTGACCAGACGGGCCGAACGCCCCGCCAGTGCCCTGGCCTTGCCGAAAGCTGATCCGCCCCCATGGGCCCCGACCACGGTGTGGGGTATGTCGAGAAGCTCGAGAATGCCAACCGTCTGGCCGTACTGCCGGGCGGTGACCAGGATCTCGCTGCCGCGGTCCCGGAACCGATCGATCACCGGCTTCAGGACCAGAGGATGGGCGGCAGCCGTGCAGTCGAACCAGACCCTCATCGGGGCCGGCTCAGTCGAGGCCGGGATAAAGCGGCTTCGCTTCCAACAGCGCCCTGCTGCGCCCGACCAGTGACTCGCGCTCATCCTCGAACCGGTCCGAGAGTGCGGTTGCGATGATCGCGGCGATCTCGGTCATCTCTTCCGGGCCGAAGCCACGGGTGGTCAGGGCCGGGGTGCCGATTCTCAGCCCGGAGGGGTTCATCGGTGGCCGCTCGTCGAACGGGATCGCGTTGCGGTTGACCGTGATCCCGACCTGGTCGAGCCGGTCTTCGGCGGTCTGCCCGTCCAGCCCGGTCGAGGTCAGATCGACCAGGACGAGGTGGACGTCGGTCCCGCCGGTCAGCACGTCGATTCCACCCTCCATCAATCCGGCAGCCAGGACCTGCGCGTTCTCGATCGTTCGGCGTTGCCGGTCGGCAAACTCATCGGTCGAGGCGACTCCGAGCGCAACCGCCTTGGCCGCGATCGCGTGCATCAGCGGCCCTCCCTGCTGGCCGGGGAATACGGCCCGGTTGACGTCGGCCTTCAGCTCCTCACGGCAGAGGATCATTCCGCTTCGCGGCCCGCCCAGCGTCTTGTGGATCGTGGTGGTGACGACATCGGCGTGCGGAACCGGATTGGGGTGCTCGCCGGCCGCGACCAGCCCGGCGAAGTGGGCCATGTCGACCATCAGCTTCGCATCGACCGAGTCGGCTATCTCGCGAAAGGCTTCGAAGTCGAGATGCCGAGAATAGGCCGACCACCCGGCGACGATCAGGTCCGGGCGGGTCTCGGCGGCGAGCCGGGCGAGCTCGTCCATGTCGACCTGCAGATCCTCCCGTGAGACGTGGTACGGCACGACCCTGTACAGCTTGCCCGACACGTTCAGCTTCATGCCGTGACTCAGGTGTCCGCCGTGGTCGAGCGCCATGCCCATGATCGTGTCCCCCGGCTCGATCAGGGCCATGTAGGCGGCGTTGTTGGCCTGGGCCCCGGCGTGCGGCTGCACGTTGGCGTGTTCGGCCCCGAAAAGCTCCATAGCCCGGTCGATCGCGAGCTGCTCGACGATGTCAACCTGCTCGCAGCCCCCGTAGTAGCGGCGGCCGGGGTACCCTTCGGCGTACTTGTTGGTCAGGACCGATCCGCTCGCTTCGAGCACGGCCCGCGGGACGAAGTTCTCCGAAGCGATCATCTCCAGCGTGTCGCGCTGGCGTTCGAGTTCGCCGTCGAGCGCAGCCGCCACCTCGGGGTCGAGGTCGGAAAGCCTGGCGTCGAGGATCTGCTCGGTGACTGCGCTCATGGCACTGAGACTAGCAACGCGGTCCAGCGGCTCAGTCCCGCTCGGCCAGCTTCTCGAAGTATTCGTCGCCCTCGATATCGACTCTGGGCAGGGTCCGTTCGAGCCACCCGGGCAACTCCCAGTTACGCCGCCCGACCAGCACCAGCGTCGCCGGCACCAGCAGGCACCTGACCATGGTCGCGTCTATCGCCACCGCGAACGCCAGGCCGACCCCGAACTGTTTGACCACCGGGTCGCCGTTCAATACGAAACTCAGGAAAACGGCGACCATGATCAGGGCGGCCGAAGTGATCACCCTGCCCGATGACGCCAGCCCCTTGATCACCGATTCGCGGTTGTCGCCACTCTTGTGGTGAGCCTCGCGGATCTGGGTGAGCAGGAAGACCTCGTAGTCCATCGAGAGCCCGAACAGGATCGCGAACATGACCAGTGGCAGGTAGCTGACGATCGGGATCGGGCCGTCCAGGCCGATCAGGCCGGCGCCCCACCCTTCCTGGAAGACCAGCGTGACCACGCCGTATGCGGCCGCGATCGAGAGCAGGTTCATCAATGCGGCCTGGAGCGGAACCACGAGCGAGCGGAAGGCGAACACCAGGACGACGAACGAGAACAGCACCACCAGACCGATCACGTACGGAAGCCTCTCGCCGATCTCGTCGGCCAGGTCGATGTACCCGGCGGTACTCCCCCCGACGTACGCAACCGCATCGGAACCCTTGAGCGTGTCGGGAATGGTCTTGTCACGCAGCCTGGCGACCGTGTGCTCGGTCGTCCGCGACGAAGGCGCCGTGGTCGGTATCGCGTTGAAGATTGCCGCGTTTCCGTCCTTGTCCGGTTGCGGCGGGCTGACCGCCTCAACTCCGTCGGCACCGGAAATCGCCTGTTCGAGCTGATCCGGCGCAGCGGAGTCGCCTTTCAGCTTCATCGCGATGAGCAGCGGGCCGTTCTGGCCGACCCCGAATCCTTCGCTGATCAGATCGTATGCCTGCTTGGTCTCGGTCGACTTCGGAAGGGCGCCGAAATCTTCCTGGCCGAGATGGAGGTTGCGGGCCGGCATCGCGATCAGCAGCAGAATCAGCGAAGTGACGATGACCGCCGGCAGCGGCCTTCTGGCTACGCCCTCGGCCCAGCGCTCCCAGCCGTGGGCCCGTGTGTCCGGGGCGGTGCTGTGCGGCAGCGGCACCCGCAGCTTCTCGATCCGGGGGCCGATCAGGGCCAGCAGGGCCGGCAGGAAGGTGATCGCGGCCAGCATCGCCACCAGGACGGCCAGCGCCGCCGTGAACCCGAGCGTCCAGACCAGCGGTATTCCCGCCAGCCCGAGCGAAAGCAGTGCGACGACGACGGTGCTGCCGGCGAACACGACCGCACCCCCGGCGGTGGCCGCGGCACGGGCCGCGGCTTCGGGCGGCTCATGGCCGGAATTGAGCGCCAACCGATGGCGGGTGACGATGAAAAGCGCGTAGTCGATCCCGACCCCGAGACCGATCATCGTCGCCAGGGTCGGCGAGGTGGTAGAGATCGTGGTCACCTGGCTGAGCAGCCCGATCAGGCTCAGGCTGATCACCAGGCCGGTCACCGCCGAGATCAGCGGCATGCCCATCGCCACCACGCTGCCGAAGGTCAGAAGCAGCACCACCGCCGCGGCGGCCAGGCCGACCACCTCGCTCAGCCTGGTCGAGGGTTTGGAGACCTGCTGGCCGAGGTAGCCCCCGGCGGCGACGTGCAGTTTGCTGCGGGCGGTCGAGCCGGCGACGTCGATCACCCGGTTCGCCTCCTCGTCGCTCAGCTCCCCCCGGGCATATTCGAGAATCAGTGACGCGTAGGCGATCGTCTCGCCCTTCCCGATCTGGGCCTCGTTGCCGGGACTGAACGGATCGTTGACCGAAGACACGCCTTTGGTCTTGTCGAGTTTCTTGATCGACTGCTCGACCAGGCTCTGGTTGTCGCTGTCGGTGATCTTGCCCTGGCGGGCTTTGTAGACGATCGGGTTCGACCCGTTCGCCTGGCCGGGGAAGTCTTCGGCGACCAGGTCGGTCGCCGACTGGCTGTCGGTGCCGGGCAGGGTGAGGTCGTCCGCGAACTGGGTTCCGGCCGTGTTCCCGAACACCACGATCGCCACCGCGAGGACCAGCCAGGAGGCAACCACCGTCTTGCGGTGCCGGATACAGAACTTGGCAAGTCTGTAGAGCCGCCCGGTGATGCTAGGTCCCACCCTCTTCTACTTCGGTGATCTCGTTGACCCGGCGCTCGTGGCGGCCGCCGTCGAAACCGGTCTCGAGGAACCGGTCGACGATCGGTGCGGCCTCCTCCGGCCCGAGTCGCCCGCCGGACAGGGTGAGCACGTTGGCGTCGTTGTGCCGCCGCGCCATCTCGGCCTCCGGGACGTCGTGGGCATTGACCGCGCGAACCCCGCCGACCTTGTTGGCCACGATCGCGACCCCGTTACCCGAGCCGCAGACCAGTACCCCCCGGTCCGCCCGGCCATCGGCCACCAGCTCCGATGCCTCGGCCGCATAGGGCGGGTAGTCGGTGGACTCGGAACTGTGGGTGCCCACGTCGCTGATCTGGTGGCCCCCCGACTCGAGATGCGCCTTGACCGCCTCTTTGAGCTCGAAACCGGCGTGGTCTGACCCCATCGAGATTCTCACGTTGCGATCCTATAGGGGAGCGCGGCGGGCCGGGACCAGTGATTTATCCTTACCCGATGGGGAAAACAGTTCCGATCCTGGTACTCCTGGCGGTGGTCGCGGCCGCCGGGCACGCGCTGCCCGGGCCCGGTCTCGCCGACGCCCCGAGCGGCGGCGCACTGGCTGCAGGAACCGACGGGCCCTGTGAGGATCCGGTCCGGGCCGAACGGCTGCTTTGCCCGGATCTCAGGATCGCCCGTCCGTCCGAGATGTACGCCGACCGGAAAACGATCCGGGGACGGGTTCTGTTGCGGGCGACCAACAACATCAAGAGCCGCGGCGATGGCCCGATCGAGTTGCGCGGCCGGCGGGACCGCGAGCGCTCGATGAACGTGACCCAGGCGATCCGGAGGACGAACGGGAGCTGGGCCCGGTTCCCGATCCAGGCACGGCTCCGCTTCGTCAACGTCGGCGCCACCTACGGAGGGTCGTTCTGGAAGGTGCGCAACCCTCTCCGGTTCGAGCTCTGGCGGGTCGACCGGAACCGGCGCAAGATCCGGCTGGCCCGCACCGGCCCCAAGCAGTTCTACTGTTTCAGGGACCTCGAACGGACCCGGCCCGGGCCACTGTCGCCGGCCGATCCGGTCTACCCGGCCTGCAACCAGAACCCGCGCGAACGAAAGGTCACCCTGGGGACCTCGGTCGGCTGGTCCGACATCTACCCCTCGACCTACGACGAGCAGTGGATCGACGTGACCGGCCTGAAGGGCTGCTTCGCCTACGTGTTGCGGCTCGACCCGGCCGGCCTGTTCCACGAGCTCGATCGCAAGAACAACGTGGCCCAGCGGATCGTCCACCTGCCGTGGCGGGCGGATCGCAAGAAGCGCTGCGCCCGGTAGCAGAGAGCGCTTCGTCCAGAAGCGGAAAGCGCCGCCCCGCCAGAGCAGATTCGCCGTTCAGCGCCCGAGGGCGGCGATCAGGTCGCCCCGCGACATTCCGCCTTCCCGCAGCACCGACCAGTTGCCGGTCTCGTCGAGCTCGGTCAGGTCGATCACGG
>JBGUDX010000005.1:0-19960 GCA_041821645.1 Acidobacteriota bacterium | reverse complement strand
CGCCTGGACAAAACGCACCGGACACCCGAGATGGGCGCACCGGGTTGAAACCGCCAGATACTCGTTCGGATCTTCGTCGAACTCGGGTGAGCCCCGACGGACGTAGGCGGTCGTCTTGCCGACTTCCCCGATTCCGGGGGTCTCGGTGAAGACGACCTGTTTGTACGTGTCGGGTCCGAAGTCGTCCAGCTTGCCGACCGCTTCCCAGCGCTCGCGGCCGCGCTCGAACAGCGGGGCCACCGCAAACCCGACCACCGGCAGCACGACCGCCATCGAGGCGACGCCGCCCAGCGCGAGACTCGCCGTGGTGAAGACCTTGCGGCGGGTCATCGATTCGCCTTCGAAGTAGCCGCGCGGCTCGGCTTCGGGCAGCGTCGTGCGGGGACGATCCTCCGCCGGGTTGTTGTTGTTCTTGGACTCGGACAAGGCTTTAGAAATTCCGGGGCCGCAAGTCTATTGCCTCGCGCGCCGCTTCGAATGCCCGCCCGATCCCGTTCCGGGCGGCAGTCTGCGCCGACCACTCGTTCAGAGCATCGACCGCACCCGGTTCACCCTTCTTCAAAGCCAGTACCAGTCCTCTTTGCGGCTCGTGAGGGCCGCCGGTCAAAGCGATCAGCTGAGCCAGCCAAACGGCCTCGGCCGAGGCCGTTTCACCGGCGGCCGCGAGTTCCGCCGCCACCCGGATCAAATCCGACAGGATCCCTACGGATTCGGGGTCGCCGAGCCCGGCCAGGCCGCTGATTCCGATCGCGTAAAAGAGGTCGCCGGCCAGCAGGGCGAGGTCGCGGTCAGGGTCGGACAGAAGGCGCGATCTGCCGTAGTGACAGAGGTAGCCCTCATAGACCGCCTCCACGACATAGGCGTACTCGCCGGGGTCGCCCGACGTGCGCTCTCCCGTCGCGGCCAACTCGCCCATGGCCGGACTGATACCCGACCGGTCGGAGACGACCGCCAGCGGTTCGCCTTCGCCGGCGATCCGCTCACTGAGGCGCTCGAGCGCCGCCGAGCCGCTCAATAGACCCGGTCCAGTGACTCGGACGCGGCCTCGAGAGTCCGGTCGATGCTCGCTTCGTCGTGGGCGAGCGAAACGAACCAGGCCTCGAACTGGGCCGGCGGCAGATACACCCCGCGGTCGAGCATCAGCCGGCAGAAGCGGGCGTGGGCTTCGAGGTCGCAGGCCGTGGCGTCGCCGAAATCGCTCACCGGTCGCGGGTTGAAGAACAGGGTCACCAGGCCCGGCGCCGAGGTCACCTGGAGCGGGCGATCCTCGCTCAGCCGGCCGAGCCCGCTACGCAGGCGATCAGTCAGCTCGCTCAGCCGGTCGTAGGCGGCGCGGTCGAGCCTTCGCAGGGTGGCCAGCCCGGCCGCCACGGCCAGCGGATTCCCGGAGAGCGTGCCTGCCTGATAGACGTCGCCGGACGGGGAGATCCGCTTCATGTGCTCGACCGGGCCGGCAAAGGCCGCGGCCGGAAGGCCTCCACCCAGAATCTTCCCGAGCACGGTCAGATCGGGCTCGATTCCGTACAGCTGCTGGGCCCCGCCCCGAGCTACGCGAAACCCGGTTATGACCTCATCGAAGATCAGCATCGCCCCGGCCTCGTTGGTGGCCTCGCGGAGGAACTCGAGGAAGCCCGGCGCAGGCGGGATTACGCCCATGTTGGCCGC
Source organism: Acidobacteriota bacterium (assembly GCA_041821645.1). Lineage (GTDB taxonomy): Bacteria > Actinomycetota > Thermoleophilia > Solirubrobacterales > 70-9 > 67-14. The sequence continues at coordinate 18,295 of JBGUDX010000005.1, read as the reverse complement.
GATCGGCTCGGCTATCAGCGCGGCGACATCGTGTCGTGCGAGCGCTTCGCTCACGCCGTCGCGGTCATTCCAGTCGACCACCACGGTGTCAGCCGACTGGGCTGCCGTGATGCCGGGGCCGGAAGGGACCGCCAGGGTCGCGACGCCGGAACCCGCGTCGGCCAGAAGGCCGTCGGAGTGGCCGTGATAGCCGCCGGCGAACTTGACGATCTTTTCGCGTCCGGTCACGGCACGGGCCAGGCGGATCGCGCTCATCGCGGCCTCGGTCCCCGAGCTGGTCATGCGGATCATCTCGGCCGACGGAATCCGGGCCGCGACCGTCTCGGCCAGCTCGACCTCGGCTTCGGTGGCAGCACCGAACGAGGTCCCCCGTTCGGCTGCCGACTTCACCGCCGCGACCACCTCCGGATCCGCGTGGCCGAGGATCAGCGGGCCCCAGGAGCCGACCCAGTCGATGTAGGTGCGGCCTTCCCGGTCGGTGATCTCGCAGCCACTTCCCCGCTCGATGAAGACGATCTCGTGACCGATCTGATCCATCGCCCTGACCGGCGAGTTGACCCCTCCGGGCAGAACCTCACGGGCACGCTTGGCCGGATCGGGATCCCGGACCAGGCGTCCGGGGACCTGCAGCTTCGGCGCGGTCGGCGCGGAGCGGCTCAGTCCAGCCACGGTGCCGCCTCTTTCGCGTAGTAGGTGACGACGAAATCCGCTCCGGCCCTGCGGGCCGACAAAAGGGACTCGGTGACCGCGGCGCGCTCATCGATCCAGCCGTTGGCCGCGGCTGCCTTCAGCATCGAATACTCCCCCGAGACCTGGTAGGCGGCTACCGGGGCCCCGGTTTCCAGTTTGACCCGTCGAACCACGTCGAGATAGTGGGATGCCGGTTTCACCATCAGGGCGTCCGCGCCTTCGTCGAGGTCGAGCCGGGCTTCGCGGACGGCCTCGTCCGCGTTGGCCGGATCGAGCTGGTAGCCGCTGCGGTCGCCCGCGGCCGGGGCCGAATCGGCCGCATCGCGGAACGGGCCGTAGAAAGCCGAGCTGAACTTGGCCGTGTAGGAGATGATTGCCGTTCCGGGGTGCCCCTCCTCGTCGAGCTGGAAGCGGATCGAGCCGACCCGGCCGTCCATCATGTCGCTCGGGGCAACGATGTCGGCCCCCGCCTCGGCGTGGGAAATCGCCGTCTTCGAGAGCAGCTCGACCGTGACGTCGTTGTCGACCTCACCGTCACGGACGAAACCGCACTGGCCATGGTCCGTGTAGCCACAGAGGCAGACGTCGGTGATGACCACCAGGTCCGGGTGAGCCTCCTTGAGAGCCCGGACTGCCATCTGCACGATGCCCTCGTCGTCGTAAGCGCCGGAGCCGGCCTCATCCTTCTCGGAGGTGACCCCGAACAGCAGCACCGCCGGCACCCCGGCCGCGGCGACCTCACCCGCTTCTTCGACCAGCTCGGCGATCGAGAGCCGGCTGATCCCGGGCATCGGCTCAATCGGTTCGCGGACCCCGGACCCGGTCGTGACAAAGAGCGGCTGAATCAGGTCAGAAGGCGAAATCCGGGTCTCCCGGACCAAACCTCTGAGTGCCGGGGTCCGCCGCAGGCGGCGCAGTCGTGTCGCGGGATAGCTCACCCGCCCAGTCTAGAAGCAACCGGCCCCGGGTCGGCTAGAAGCGAAGCAGCGAGGCCCTGGCCAGCGCCGAGTAGGCCGCGGTCAGGACGGCGAGATGCAGCAGGTAGGGCCAGACCGACCCGCCGGAGACCTCCAGGCCACCGGTCAATGCGTCGAGCGCCGGCCGGAACGGGAACACCGCGGTGACCGCCACGATCACGGTCTTGAGCACCGGACCGACCGCATCGTCGGGGACGAGCGAGAGCAGGGCGACCGGGAGGGCGATCATCACCGCGGCCAGCGTGGCCGTCCGGACCTCCCGTGTGGCTGCCCCTAGCGCCGCTCCGGCGGCAGCGAACGCGGCCGCGCCGAACAGGCCTGCCGGAATCCAGATCGCCGCCCGTCCCCACTGGATAGGGACGAACAGGGAGAGGCCGGCCAGCAGGATGAACAGGACCGCGAACCCGGTGATCGTGCCGAGACCGAGCTTCGCGGCCAGGATCTGGCCTCGGGTGACCAGCCCCGCGGTGAGCCTGCCGAACGTGTTCTCCTCCCGCTCCAGGGCGAGAGAACCGGCCACCAGCAGCACCGTTACGAACATCAGGGCGAAGGTGGCCGTGACCGCGATCGCGAAGGTGTCCAGTCCCGGTGCCGAGTCGCCAACCTCGGTCTTTTCCACCTCGATCGGCTGGGTGATCGCGGTCAGCAGCGGTCCGGCCAGGTCGAGGTTTTCGGTGGCCAGCACGGCGAAGCGGATCGCCCTTTCGAGCTGGTCCCGCTCGGTGCCCGGAGGCACCTCGGACCGCAGCTCGCGCAGGATCGTCTCGGTGTCCTGCAGCCCGAGCACCTCGAAGCTCTGCCCGAGCAGATCGAGTTGCCCGCCCTCGAGGATCAGGTCGAGGTAGCGGTGTGCGGCTTCCGAGATCCGCTGTGCGATCAACAGGTTGGCCTCGGCCAGCATCGCGTCGATCCGGTCGTCGACGATCTCGTTCTCGACGGCGCTCGAGCCGTTCACGATCACCTCGACCTGCGGCCGCTGGGGGTTCAGCGAAGCCAGCGAGGCGATCTTCTGGCCCAGATCCTCCGGGATCACGACAGCGGCGGTCGCGCTTCCATCCTCGACCAGCTGCTCCGCCTGGTCGCGACTGTCGGCCTCCAGGCAGTCCACTCTGTCGCAGAGCTGATCCCGGATCTCTCCCCCGTCCAGCTCTTCGCCACCGAAGCCCAGCCTGGCATCGGGCGGCATCGCGTTGTAGAGAGCGACGGTTGACTGCTCCGGCCCACGGGTCAGGGCGAAGCCGACCAGAAGTGCGATCGCGACCGGGTAGACCAGGAGCAGGGCGAGCTGCAGCGGTGAGCGGCGCAGGATCTGGAAGTCCTTGAGCAGCAGCCAGCGCACGACTCAGTGACCGGCCTTGCCGAGAAACGCGAGAAAGGAGGCCTCGAGATCGTCGTCGCGTGCGGTGCCTTCCGGAGACCCGGCGATCACCGCCTCGCGCAGTTCGTCGGCGGTGCCGTCGAAAAGCGCCGACCCCTCGGCCAGGACGACGATACGCGCCGCATGGCGCTCGGCCTCCTGGATGTCGTGAGTCGAGAACGCCACCGCCGTTCCGCGGCCGACCAGGTTGAGCACGAAATCCCACAACCGGAACCGCTGAGCCGGATCGAGCCCGACGCTCGGTTCATCCAGCAGCAGGACCGAGGGGTCGGCCATCAGGCCGACCGCGATGTTGACCCGCTGCTGGTTGCCCCCGGAGAGTCTTCCTGCCTGCTCGTCCCGGCGGTCGCCCAGCCCGGTCAGCTCGAGCATCCGCTCAACCTGGTGGTCCGGATCCCCGGCACGCTGGAGCCGGGCGAACAACTTCAGGTTCTCACTCACGGTGAGCCTCCGGTAGAGCGCAGCCTGCTGGGGCACCCAGCCGACCCCGCCCCCGGCCTCGACCTCACCGTCATCCGGCTCACTCATACCGGCCAGGATCGAGAGCAGCGTCGTCTTGCCGGCCCCGTTGGGCCCGATCAGGCCGACGATTTCTCCCGGCCACACTTCGAGGCCGACCTGCCTGAGCGCCTCCGTCCTGCCGAAGCTCTTGACGATTCCCCGAGCCGCCAGTGCCGGGTTCCCGTCGGACCTTTCGACCGGGGCCCGGGATCGTGGACTTGCTTGCTCGGCCATCCGGAGCGAACCGTACGGCATCCCGATCGCCGGTAGGGTCAGGACGATGAAGCTGCTCTTCATCGGAGACGTGGTCGGCAGCCCCGGCCGACGCGGCCTGGCCCGCACGATGCCATCGCTGAAGGAGCGGTTCGAGCCGGGCCTGATCATCGTCAACGGCGAGAACTCCGCCGGCGGCATGGGAATCACCGAGAAGACCGCGACCGAGATCTTCGACACCGGAGCCGATGTGATCACGCTCGGCAACCACACCTACCGCCACCGCGACGCCTATGAGTACCTCGACCGGGCCGAGCGGGTCATCCGGCCGGCCAACTACCGGCGGGGGAATCCCGGCAAAGGCGTGGCCGTGGTCGAAAAAGGGGGGTTCCGGGTGGCCGTGCTCAACCTCAGTGGCACGGTCGGCCTGCGAGCGGCCCGGTCGCCGTTCGACGAGGCCGAGTTACGGGTGGCCGATCTGGAAGGGCGGGCCGATTCAGTGGTGGTCGACTTCCACGCCGAAGTAACCAGCGAAAAGGTCGCCCTGGGCTGGTACCTGGACGGACGGGTCGCGGCAGTGCTCGGCACCCACACCCACGTACCGACCGCCGACGGACGGGTGCTGCCGGGCGGTACCGCCTTCATCAGCGATGTCGGAATGACCGGCGCCCGGGAGAGCGTGCTCGGCGTGAAGAAGGAGCAGGCGATAGAGCGGCTGATAACCGACATGCCGGTCAAGTTCGAATCGGCGACGGAGGACGTCTGGGTGATGGGCGCCGTGGTCGACCTCAATCCGGCCGGCCTGGCCGACTCGATCGAGCCATTCCTGGTCCCGGCGGTGGACTGAACCGCTGTCACACCGGCCGCCGGGCCGTCAGGCCGGCAGGCCGAAGTGGTCCCGGATCACCGGCACCACGTCTTTCAGCCCCCATTGAGCCCGCTCCCCGGCGGATTCCGGGCCGCAGCCGACGAACAGCAGCGGCCCCTCCGAATCCTCGCGTCGCAGCGAGCCATGGCTGCCGCCCCCGATGTGCGCCGCGCCACCCCAGTCCAGGCATTCGTAACCCGGTGTCGCCGAGACCATCAGGTCGCCGGCGTGGGGGGCGGTGAGCGCCGCGAACAGGCGGCCCAGACCGTCCGGGTAGTCGCTCATCTCTATCCGGCCGGCTTCGATCGAAGCGCCGAGCGCCTCCGGATCGCCGCTGATCGACCATCGCGATCCGCGGCGGTCGGTCACCGTTTCGCGGTCACCGTTTCGCGATTTCCTGCGCGGCACCCTGCCTGACCGGCCGGCCTGCTCCGGGCGGAAGTCGAGTCTCCTGCCCTCCCTTTCTACTACCGCCAACGGGGCTTGTGTACCGCCGAGTCCCGGGCCCTCACGGACCAGGGCATCGCCGGCTGCGGTCTCGAGCCAGGCGACGAGTTCCACTCCCTCGGTGGCGGCCGCATGCTCGCGAACGCTCCGGTGCCGGGCCGGATTGCCCTGTTCGCTGAGCAGATAGATGTGCGCCGCCCTGGAGGTCGGGCTGACCGCGAGCTCGGCCGGCTCGAGCCGGTCCGCCGACGGTCGCAGAACGTGCCACCTGCCATCCATCGAATTGATCAGGTCGAGCGGTTTCTCGACGTCTGTGTGGGCGTGATCGGCCAGGAGGATCAGCGCGTAGTCGGTCAGGAACCCGTCGAGCCCACCGGCCGCCCGAACCACCTCGGCCATGCAGCCGTCGGCCCGTTCGATCGACTTGACCGACGCCGCCGGGCCATGGCGGTGGGAGAAGTTGTCGTTGTCAGGGAAGGAGAGCATGAGGAAGTCGCACCGGTCGTGGGAAAGCAGCTCGGCCGCACAGCAGGCCGAATAGGCGTCCCGTTTACCGGGCACGGCACTCGCCTTGCAGGGGGTCGGCATCGAGGAATAGAGGTCACCGTAGAACAGCTCCTTCGGCCCCCAGGTCCCGTAGTCGAACTTGAGCAGGCCGGCCTCGATCGCCTTCCCGGTGAGCCCGCTCAGGCTCACGTCGTGGCGGTGCCGGCCCCGGTAGATGAGAAAGGGGGTCGACGCGGTGCGTATCTCCCGGTCGTCCAGTGTTTCGAAGATCGTTTCGATCCCCGGGTTGAGGTGGGCCAGATTCATGTTGTAGACGAGATCGTGGAGCGATCGAAATATCCCGAATGCACGCGACGCCTCGATCGAAGAGCCGTATTCGACGTATCGCTGCTCGACCCGGTGATACCAGTTCATCCCGCTGATCCAGTGACCGTCCGCTGCCCGGCCGGTGACCATCTCGGCCGACGCGACCGGGGTCACCGAGGGAAACGATGAAACGCAGTCCTCGATCAGGACTCCGCGTTCGACCAGCCGGCCGAAGGTCGGAGCCCGTCCCTCCGAGATCGCCCGGTGAAGCATGTCGGTCCTGAGCGAATCGACGTAAGCCAGTACCAGTTTGCGATTCATCTAGCGCAGAACGCGAAGCCCGGCGTGCTTTCGGGCGGCTCTCCTGCGGCGGGAGATCGCCAGCCAGAGCAGCCCGGCCGCGAACAGAATCGAGACCGGCGGGTAAACGATCGCGAGCAGAGCCACCACCAGGGCCGCGAAAATCGTGAACAGGGCGAGGGCCGCGGTGCCGCCGCGCCTGGTCGCGCCTGCGATCACACCGCTGATCACGGCGGTGGCGAGCCCGGCGAACAGTCCGCAGAAAAGCACCGAGAGGATCGCCGTGCCGTCAGATATAGATGCCGCCAGGTATCCGGCGACCAGGCCGATTACCGCGGCGAGCAGGGTCATGCGGCCGCGGGCCGAGCCTTCGAGGCCGGTCGTTCCGGAAATCATCCCGATCGAAATCCCGAGACCGATCGCAAGGCAGATTGTTTCGAATGAGCCGATACCGGCAGAATAGAAGGATGACCGCCCCTCCACCTCCCCGGCGTCCCCAGACCCAGGCACGGGACCTCGAACGCTACGCCTCGCTGTTCGCCAGAAGGACCCGTGTGATGCGGTCTTCGGTGATGCGCGACATGATGGCGATAACTGCGAGGCCGGAGGTGATCTCGCTGGCCGGTGGACTGCCGGACACCTCGGCCTTCCCCCCGGAGGTGTTTGCGGCCGAGATGGAGCGCATCGCTTCGGACTCGGTCGCCGAGGTGCTTCAGTACGGGCCCACCGAGGGACTGGCCATGACCCGCGAGCAGATCGTCCGGGTAATGGCCGAGGAGGATATGACGGTAGACCCGGTGGACGTCACCGTGACCACCGGCGGACAGCAGGCGATCGACCTGATCACCAAGACGCTGGTCGATCCGGGCGACGTGATCATCTGCGATGCGCCGACCTACCCCGGTGCGCTCCCGACCTTCCTTTCGTATGAAGCCGAGGTCGTCCAGATCGAGTGCGACACCGACGGCATGCGGATCGACCTGCTCGAAGAATGCCTGGCCGGACTCGCGGCGGACGGGCGCCGGCCGAAATTCATTTACTCGGTGCCGACCTTCCAGAACCCGGGCGGGATGACCCTCTCGCTCGAGCGCCGTCGGAGCCTGGTCCGGATCGCTGCGGAGCACGAGATTCTCGTGGTCGAGGACAACCCCTACGGGCTGCTGCGCTACGAGGGCGAGCCGCTTCCCTCCCTGTACAGCATGGACGGCGGCAACTTCGTGGTCTACATCGGCACCTTTTCCAAGATCCTGTCCGCCGGACTGCGGATCGGATGGATCGTCTCGCCGACCCCGATAAGGGAGAAGGTGGTCCTCGGAAAGGGGGGCAGTGACCTCTGCACCTCGACCCTGACCCAGGACTTCGCCGCCCACTATTTCGCCGACGGAGGCTGGCGCGACTACATCGCGCAGCTGATCTCGATCTACCGGACCCGCCGCGACGTGATGGCGGGCGCCATGGCCGAGTACTTCCCGCACGGCGCAAGCTGGGACAAGCCTGAAGGCGGGCTGTTCATCTGGGCGACCATGCCGGACGTGCTCGACACCGGGGACCTGCTGGCGAAAGCTCTCAGCGAGGGGGTCGCGTTCGTCCCCGGGACCTCGGCCTACGTGGACGGACGCGGTGAGAATTCGATGCGCCTCAACTTTTCCGGTGTCAAAGAGGACGAGATCATCGAGGGAGTCCGCCGGATCGGCACCGTTGCCCGTGAGCAGCTGAGGCTGTTCGAGACGATGACCGGGACCGGAGAGATGCGGTTGCCGCAGGTCCCGGAGACGGAGGACCGTTGAAAGTCGCACTACTTCAGGGGGGCCGCTCTCACGAGCGAGCGGTTTCGTTGCGATCCGGCGCCCGGGTGACCGATGCACTGAACGAGCTCGGCCACGAGTCGGTGGCGCTCGACCTCGGTCCAGATCTCGTATCGAACCTCGAGCGGTTCTCACCCGACGTGGCGTTCGTCGCGCTGCATGGCCCCGAAGGAGAGGACGGCACGGTCCAGGCCCTGCTGGAGCTGCTCGGCATCGCCCATACCGGACCCGGCGTGGCTGCCTGCCGGAGGTGCATGGACAAGAGCCTGTCCAAATACCTGCTGCGCGAGGCGGGACTGCCGACCCCGGACTGGGTGACCTACACCGAGGAGGCACTGCGCGATTTCGGCGCAGCCGAGACGTTCCCCGTGGCCCTGGAGAGGATCGGGCTGCCGCTGGTGGCGAAGCCGGTGTCTCAGGGCTCTTCGCTCGGGGTCACGGTCGTGACCGAGGCCGACGAACTGCCATCCGCCCTGATCACCGCCCTGAGCTATGACCGGAGCGCCCTGCTCGAGTCCTGGGTGAGTGGTCGTGAACTGGCGGTCTCGGTCCTCGGCGACCGGGTGCTGCCGGTGGTCCAGGCGGTTCCGAAGGAGAGCGCCACATTCGATTTCGAGGCACGCTACGAAATCGGCGGGGCGAGCTTCACCTGCCCGGCCGATCTCGAACCGGATCAGGCGGCTGAGATCGATCGCGTCGCGCTCGCCGCCTACCGGGCGCTCGGCTGCTCCGGCTTCTCCCGGGTGGATCTGATCCTCACCGGTGACGGGCCGAGACTGCTGGAGGTGAACGCGATCCCGGGCCTGACCGAAACGTCGCTGTTTCCACAGGCCGCCGAGGCCGCCGGGATCGACTTCGTGGAAATGATCGGGCAGATGCTCGACCTGGCCGGCTGACCTGAACCGGTCGGCCGGGCGCGATCCGGCCGCTCACGAATCCTGCAGGAAGTCCTCCGGTGAGACGTCGTCGAGGAAATCCTTGAATTTCTCGACCACCTGCTCATTGTCCTCGAGACCATGCTCGAACTCGATCGAGGACTCGTCGATCACCTCGTCGGCGACGAAGATCGGGGCCGAGACCCGGACCGCGAGAGCGAGCGCATCAGACGGGCGGGAGTCGATTTCCAGTTCGCTGCCCGCTATCGAAATGGTGATGCTGGCGTAAAAGGTGTTGTCGCGCAGTTCGTTGATCGATACGCGCTCGCATTTCGTTTCCACCTGGTCGAGGATGTCCACCATCAGGTCGTGAGTCATCGGCCGCGGAGTGTCCGCCCCCTGGAGCTTCATCAGGATCGCGGCCGCCTCCGGGTGGCCTATCCAGATCGGCAGAAAGCGGTTGTCGTCGACCGTTTTCAGCAGCACGATCGGTTGCTTTCCCACCATGTCAAAGCTGACCCCGTAGATCTGCATCTCTCGCATCGAGACGATTATATGCAGGGCAACCCCCTGCCACGCGGACCTCGTGCCGGGCGATTGCGACAGACCCCGCCGACGGGCCGTGGCCGTCGTTGCGGCCGGGCCGTGGCGGCACCCGGACAGGGCGGTCCACCGGGCGGCGCGAGAGCAGTGGGCGATCCTGGATTCGAACCAGGGACCTCGTCCTTATCAGAGACGCGCTCTAACCAACTGAGCTAATCGCCCGCGCGAGAGGTCGCTGATTGTACTGCGGTCGGCCGGCCGCGGCTGCGAGGTGGAGTCGGTGCTGCGATCGCCGCTCAGCTCAGGCGATCGGCCACTTCACCGGCCTGTTCGAGGTCATCGACCAGGATCTCGACCGCGAGACCACCGGCCCGGGGTCTGATCCGGACCTGATGGCCGAGACCGGACTCGAGCCGGCCCGAGACCTTCTCCACCGCCTCCGCCTCCTCGGTGCTCAGCCCCCTCGGCTTCCGCCGCTTCTGCTTGGCACTCGCCCGGGCCCCGGCTTCGGTCTGCCTGACCGACCAGCCCTGGTCCCTCGCCTTGCGCCCGAGCCGCCGGCGTGCCTCGTGGTCGGTCACCTGCAGGACCGCCCGCCCGTGTCCTTCGGTCAGCTCTCCCGATTCGAGCATCCCGAGGACCTCGTCAGGCAATTCGAGCAGCCGGATCAGGTTCGAGATCTGCGGCCTGCTGCGACCGACCCGCCGGCCGAGCTGCTCCCTGCTCAAGCCGAGGTCTTCGACCAGGGCGGCACAGGCCCGGGCCTCCTCGACCGGATTCAGGTCCTCTCGCACCATGTTCTCGATCAGCGCAACTTCCAGCCGGTCGGCCTCGTCCGAGTCGCGGATCACCACTGGAACCCGCTCGACCCCGGCGAGCCGGGCTGCCCGCCACCGTCGCTCTCCGGCTATGAGTTCGTAACGTCCGTCACTAAGTGCCCGCACGATCAGCGGCTGCACCACTCCGCTGGCCGCGATCGACTCGGCCAGTCCCCCCAGCGAGTCGTCGTCGAACCGGGACCGGGGCTGCCCCGGGTTGGGCTCGATCAACTCGACCGGGATCTCCCGCATCTCCGGGCCGGTGGCGGTCTCCGGGAGGATCGCCCCCAAGCCGCGGCCCATTCCGCGTCGTTCAGCCACGCTCAATCACTTCCTCGGCCAGGCTCGTGTAGGCGGTTGATCCACGTGAGCTGGGAGCATAGTCGGTGACCGGGATGCCATAACTGGGGGCCTCGGCCACCCGGACCGTCCGCGGGATCACCGTGCGGAAAACGGTCTCCGAAAAATGGTCGCGCAATTCCCGCTCGACGTCCTGAGCCAGTCTCGTTCGCTCGTCGTGCATGGTCACCAAAACGCCGGCCAGTTCGAGAGAAGGGTTCATCTCCCTGCGCACGGTGGACAGCGTGTTGAGGAACTCGACCAGTCCCTCGAGCGCGAGATACTCGGCCTGAACCGGAACGATCACCCGGTCGGCCGCGACCAGCGCGTTCACCGTGACCGGGCCGAGCGCCGGAGGGCAGTCGATCAGGGTGACGTCGAACTCCGAGTCAATCTGGCCCAGCTGTTGCCGCAGTCTGAGACTGGGCTGCTCGAGTCGCGGCAACTCCACCACCGCTCCGGCCAGATCGCGGTTCGCCGGTACGACCCAGAGGTTGTCCGGACCGGCCGGCTTCGCCGCCTCGGCCAGGGTCGTTTCTCCGCTGAGCACGTCGTAAGTTGAAGGGTGTTCGCTCCGGCCTCCCCCCAGCGCCACCGTCGCATTGCACTGTTGGTCGAGGTCGACGACCAGCACCCGCCGGCCGGCACGGGCGAAAGCGGACCCGAGACTGACCGCGGTGGTGGTCTTGCCGACACCGCCTTTCTGGTTTGCGACGGCGTAGATCAGGCCCACGGCTCTTCTCCGGTCTTTCGCATTCGCGGCCAGCTTAGAGGGCCAGCGGGCGCTTGCGGGCCATGCCGGGTCGCCGGGGCAGCCGGGCCGGGGTCGGGCCGGTCTTCCTGAGCACGTAGAGGTGTCTCACCCGGCTGCCCTCGAACGGCCGGACCGGTATGACCCGGTCGATTTCGAGAGCCAGTTCCGGCCCGAGCGCGGTGACCGTGGACTCGGACTCCGGCTCACGCTCACCCTTCCAGGCGACCAGCGAGCCACCTTCGTCCAGCAGCGGGGAGGCGAACTCGGCCAGGATCGCCAGCGGAGCGACCGCCCTGGCGGTCGCGAGATCATAGGCCTCGCTGCCGGCCCCGGCGGCCCATTCTTCCGAACGCGCCTTGATCGCCCGGGCATTGCCGATTCCCAGGCGGGCGATCACGTCGTTGATGAACTCGACCTTGCGCCCGACCGAATCGAGCAGGTCCACGGTTGCCGACGGCCTGGCCAGGGCCAGAGGTACACCCGGAAACCCGGCCCCCGAGCCGATGTCGATGATTCGCCCGGCCCGGTTCACTTCTTCCACCACCAGTCCGGAAAGGCTGTCAATCAGGTGAACCTCGCGGGCCCGGGCCGGAGCGGTGACCGAGGAGAGCGAAGCCGGGTCATCGGCCAGCATCTCGAGCATCGGATCGAGCGCTTTCAGAACTTCCGGGTCGAGCCAGGGACGCGGTGGGCGGACCGGGTCGCTCACTCGGATAGCAGCGGAGCGACCACGACCCGTCTTCTCGGCTCGTCGCCCGCACTGAACGTCTCGACCTCGGTTCTGCCTTTCAGGTGCTCATGCACGATCCGCCGTTCCCGGGCGTTCATCGGATCGAGTTCGACCTCCTCGTCGCCGGCGATCGCCTTTTCCGCGGCGCGGTCGGCACGCTCCGAGATGACCTCTTCCCGGCGGGCTCGGTAGCCGGCGGCATCGAGAACCACCCGCTTGCGATCACGGATCCCCTGGAAAGCGGCCTGAAAGCTGAGCAGCTGGACCGCATCGATGGTCTGGCCGCGCTTGCCGATCAGCAGACCGTAGTCCTCGTCGCCGACCACGTTCGCCGAGATCACGTCGTCGTCTTCGGTGATCTCGACCTCACCGTCGAGCTCGAGCTGGTCGAGAATCCGTTCGACCACCGCTCTTACGCGGTCGGCCGGGTCGGTGGGCCACTGGCTCGGTTCCATGGCCAGAGTCTATGCGGCTAGCGCCGGCGCTTCTTCTTGCGCGGTGGTGGCGGTGGTGGTTTGGCCGCGGCCGCCTCGGACGGGGTCGGCACGGTGGGTGGCGGGATCACCCGGTTGACCACATACTGCTGCCCGATGGTCCAGGTGTTGGTGGTGATCCAGTAGAGAACCAGTCCGGCCGGAAAGCCGATGATGAACGGGATGAAGATGAACGGCAGCACCATCATCAGGATCCGCTGGTTGCGGTCGGCCGTGGTCGCCATGATCAGTCCCGAGATGAGCTGGGTCACCACATAAAGGACCAGCAGGACGAGCAGCACGCCCCCGGTCGCCTTGTCGGTCAGATCAGGGATGAACAGGAATGCCTGGCCCCAGTCGCCCGGCGGGACTTCGCCGCAGGGAAGTGATTCCTGCCCGCAGATGTCGACCCGCAACGGCCCGCGCAGTGTGTAGAACAGGGTGATGAAGATCGGCATCTGGGCCAGCAGCGGGATACAGGAGGCCAGGGGATTGATCTTGTTCTTTTGGTAGAACTTCATCATCTCCTGTGAGAGACGCTGCCGGTCGTTCTTGAACTTCTCCTGGATCTCCTTCATCTGCGGCTGGAAAGCCTGCAGCGCCCGCATGCTCTTGAGCTGCTTGTAGGTGAGCGGGATCAGCAGGGTCCGCGTCACGACCGTCAGCAGGATGATCGCTCCGCCCCACGAAAGACCGAGGTCATCGTGGAAATAGACCAGCACCGAGTTGGCGATGTCGATCAGCGGTTGAAGGATGTTTGCGATTGGCATCAACGCGGTTTCGAGTCTCCGTGGTACACGGCCGGATCCATCGGTCCGACCTTCAGGGTGAATGTCTCCCTCACGGGGTCAAAGCCGCCGTGGCTGAAGGGATTGCAGCGCAGGATTCGCCAGCAGGCGAGAACTGTACCCCGTAGCGGTCCGAAACGCTCAATCGCCTCGATCGCGTAGGTGGAACAGCTCGGCTCATACTTGCAGCGACGCGGTAGAAGCGGCGAGATCCAGCGACGGTAGCCGTAGATGGGCGACAACAGCGCGCGTTTCACGTGGAACGCCCGCCTTCATCTCCTCCGGCCAGATCACCTGGCTGCTCACTATCACCTTCCTGCTCCCCCAGAACCTCATCGACGCAGGTCACCGCCCCGGCCAGGCCCTGTTCATCGATCACCTTGCCCACCCCGGGTCGCGCCACCAGTACGTAGTCCTGGTCGCTCCGATCGCGATCCACCCGTGACCAGAAAGCCTCTTTCAGCACGCGCTTCACCCGATTGCGACTGACCGCGTCGCCCAGCTTCTTGGAAACAGAGACGCCGAGCCTGACCGCACTCGATTCGTCCTCAGGCCGGTCGAACCGGTAGAGCACGAGATAACGGGTGGCCTTCGAGGTGCCCTCCCGATAAGCCCGCTTGAAGTCCCCGCTTCGGGAAAGTCTTCGGCGCCTGGGAGAACCAGCGCCGGAACCCGCCATGCTCAGACTGCGAGCCGCTTGCGGCCCTTGCGACGGCGCCGGCGGATGACTTCGCGGCCACCCTTGGTGCTCATCCGCGACCGGAATCCGTGGGTCTTCGCCCGCTTGCGTTTCTTTGGCTGGTAGGTGCGCTTCATTGGAATCGGGCAGTATACGGAGCCACCTCGCCGCCTGCGGCTTCAAGACTTTTTCCCGCGATTTGCGGAGCCGCCCCAGGGAGTCCCGGAACCCCGCCGCTATGGTCGTCCCGACTACCCCCACCGACCGGAACCCTTTCCCTTGCATCGAGCCGCAGATTCCGCCCATGTCACTCCTTCCGCGGTCCGCAGGGACCCTGATTCAGCGGCTCAAACCGTTTGGCAGAGCGTAAAACCATCGCTTGCGAAAAGCCTGCCCGAGTCCACCTACCGGATGTGGCTGGCCCCAATCGAAGCGACGGCGATCCGCGGCGATCGGCTCTACCTTGAAGCCCCCGAGCCGATCCGGACCTGGGTCCAACGACGCTACACCGACCTGATCGAACGGGCCCTCGAGCAGACCGTTTCGGGACTCGACTCGATCAGTTTCGAGCAACCCACCGAACCGGCTTGCTCGTCCGAAGAACTCCCCTCCACCCCCAATCCGACCCACCAGTTCGACCGCTTCGTGATCGGCCCCGGCAACCATCTCGCTCACGCCGCCGCCCTGGCCGTAGCCGAAGCCCCGTCCGAGGCCTATAACCCGCTGTTCCTCCACGGTGAGCCCGGGCTCGGAAAAACTCACCTGCTCGGCGCGATAGCCAACTACCTCCGGCAAAACGTGCCCGAGCTGAACGTCCTCAACACCAGCGCCGAGTCGTTCACCGCCGAGTTCGTGACCGCCCTGCGTGAAGACGGCACCGCCCGTTTCAAGCGCCGGTACCGCGACCTCGACGTTCTGTTGATCGACGACATCCAGTTCATCGCCAGCAAGCCGGCCACCGAAGAGGAGTTCTTCCACACCTTCAACGCCCTCTATGAGTCGGGTAGCCAGATCGTCCTCTCGGCAGACCGGATGCCGGCCGAGATCACCACCCTCGCCGACCGCCTCAGCGACCGCTTCGAATGGGGGCTGACCGTACCGCTCGAGCAGCCGAATCTGGCTACCCGTCTGACGGTTCTCCGCCGCCTGGTCACCGAGGCCGGCCTCGAGGTTTCCGACCAGGAGGCGCTGACCCTTCTCGCCCGGCGGGTTGGCACGAATCTCCGCCAACTCCACGGCGCGCTCACCAGGAGCATCGCCGAGGCATCGCTCAGGTCGATGCCTCTCGACTCGGAGCTCGTCCAGCGCGTTTTCCCTTCCGAGACCGGTCCCGACGGCCCGGTGACACCCGAGCGCATCCGCGAAACCACGGCCTCACACTTCCGGATCGGAGTCGAAGTGCTCACTTCCCGTCGGCGCGATGCAAACACCACCCGGGCCCGACACGTGGCCATTTTCCTGACTCGCGAGATGACTGATCTCTCCCTGCCCCAGATCGGCGCACTGTATGGCGACCGCGACCACACCACCGTGCTCAACTCGATCAGGCGCATCGATCAGCAGTTGCCGGATGACCCCGAAGTGACCAGGGCTGTGGAAGCGATCCGCGCGGCAATCCACAGCGTGCCTGATTCAGAACGATGAACCGCCGCCCTGCTTGCGACAATCCCCATAAGCTCCACAGCCGCTCCACCGGAGATTCGCCTCAACCAGGCCAAACCCACCGTCTCCCCGCCCCTTTCCACAGAACAGACAACTCAATAAGGTAGCCGGATTGAAGTTTTCCGTTAAAAACACCGAACTCGCAACCAAACTCGCTTCAGTCGCAAGAACCATTGCCAGCAGCGGCAGTAATCCTGCGCTCAGCGGGATTCTGGTCGATCTGTCCGAAGGACGCCTCTCGTTCAGCTCCACCGACGGGACCAAGAGCCTGCGGGTCCCGGTGCACATCGACGGGCCGAATGAGGGCGAGGGAAAGGTCCTCCTTCCCGGCCGGCTCTTTTCGGACATCTCGAGGCTGCTGGGAAGCGGCCAGGCCGATTTCGAATACAGGACATCGGAGCGGGACGTCGAACTCCGGTCAGGTAGTTCCAGTTTTCATATCCGGACACTGTCCGGAGACGATTTCCCACCGCTGCCGGAACCGGGTGAAGAAACTATTTCACTCGGCAAGGACTCCCTGCTCGAAACGATCGAGTTGGTGGCCAGAGCCGCCTCGAATGACGACATGCGGCCGGTCCTGACCAGTGTCCAGGTGCTCGCGTCCGGCAGTGAGATGACTATGGTCGCCACCGACTCCTACCGCCTGGCGGTCAAGAAGACCAGGCTCGCCACACCGGTTCCGGTCGATCTCGACAAGAACATCCCCGCACAGGCGCTGACTGAGCTGTCGAGACTGCTTTCGGCCAGCGACGATGATGCGGTGAAGCTGACGGTGACCGACCGCGACGTGATCTTCGTGGTCGATGGCGCCGTGCTCTCGACGACCACCGTGGACGGCCAGTTCCCGAACTATCAGCAACTATTTCCCGAGACCTACGACCACGACGTCAGGTTGCCCCGTAACGAGCTGCTCGAGTCGGTGAAGCGGGTGAGTCAGATGGCCCAGAAAAACCGGCCCCTCAAGATCACCCTGTCTCCGGGTGAGCTGACGATCTCGGCTGACACACCCGATCTCGGTGACGCCGAAGAGAAGCTGCCGGCGAGTTTCGAGGGCGAGGAACTCAGTATCGGCTTCAATCACGAATTCTTCAGGGCCGGAATCGAAGCGATCAAGGGGGACGAGGTGATGTTGCGCCTTATCTCGCCGCTGCGACCGGGACTGCTTCAGCCGGTGGACGACGACGACTTCCGTTACCTCGTGATGCCGATTCGCCTGAACGAGTAAGCCGGTGTGGGTCGCTTCGGTCGCGGCCGACTCACTGCGATCACTTGACCGGGTGGAGCTCGAGTTGAGTCGGCACGTGACCGCCATCGTCGGACCGAACGGAGCGGGAAAGACCAACCTCGTAGAGGCGATCTACTTCGGATTGACCGGCCGCTCGTTCCGTACCACCGATCGTCGCGATCTGATCCCGTTCGGCCAGGCGGTGGCCCGCTGCAGGGTCGTGGTCAAGGCCGGGGATGATGGGACCGATCACGAGTTCATGGCCGCGTCCAGTCGCGGCGAGGGCTCCCGGTACCTGATGGACGGAGCAGCGATCGATCGCGCAGAGGCGGTCTCGTTCAGGCCGGCCACAACGGTCTTCTCACCGGACAGGCTCGAACTGGTCAAGGGCCCTCCGGCCGGAAGGAGAGCCCACATCGACAGCTACCTGGCCGCCAGGTGGCCGGCCCGGAACGAACTCCGGCAACGGTTCGGTCGGGCGCTCGCCCAGAGAAACGCGCTGATCAGCCGGCTCCGGGAGGGAGGGGGCGACCGATCTCAGTTATCTACATGGAATCGGCAGGTGGCGGTCACCGGCTCCGAACTCGCCGGCGCCCGTGAAGCGGCGGTCAATGAATTGAGCGGTCACTACACGGAAGCAGCCGCAGATCTCGGGCTCGATGGAGACACGGGGCTGGTCTATCGGCCCGGCTCGGCGATCGAGGCTGACGAAATCGAGCAGGGCCTCGAGCAGCGGATCGACAACGATCTCCGGCTGGGCCGCACCAGCTGGGGACCCCACCACGACGAGATCAGAATCGAGCTCGACCGACGTCAGTTGCGCCGGTTCGGATCCCAGGGCCAACAGCGGATCGGGCTGCTGGCCCTGCTGTTCGCCGAGCGGTCGGCGATCCTCGAGGGGGGATCGAGCCCGCCGCTCATGTTGCTGGACGACGTGATGAGCGAACTTGACGGCAGTAGGAGGGAGCGGCTCATCAATCGCCTGCTCGACGGCGGCCAGAGCCTGATCACGGCGGCCGAGCCCGACCTGATTCCGGCCGACGAGAGCGTGAACCGGATGCGGATCGCGGATCTGGTCGGCGTCGCAACGGGTAGCGACCAGACGCCGGGGGGCGGATGAGGGACCGGCGGGGCAGGAGTAGTCGCCCGAGACCGCTGGGTGAGGCGCTCGACCGGGTACGTGACCGGATGGCGCCGAAGACGCCCCTGGCCGCGATCCAGACAGCCTGGCCGGAAGTCGCGGGGCCTCAGATCGCGGCCGTGACCGAAGTGACTGCGGAACGCGACGGAACCGTCACGATCGAGTGCGCGAGCACCGTCTGGGCACAGGAACTGGAGATGATGTCGGCCCGGTTGCTGACTGGATTGGCCGATGAACTTGGTGACTCGGCGCCGGAAAAGCTGCGATTTCGCGTCT
>JBGUDX010000004.1:0-20750 GCA_041821645.1 Acidobacteriota bacterium | reverse complement strand
TCCCCGACCTGATCGCCGCGGTGGTCTCACGGTAGAGCGCCTGGTGCCCGCTCCATTGCTGTGCGGTCTCGAGAGTTTCGACGACCACTCCGCGATCGAGCAGTGCCTCGCGCAGATACGGGCCGTGGAAGCGGCCCTGCTCCCAGCCGCGGCCGGCACTCTGACCGAGCCGGATCGCGCCGCCGTTCTTGAGTGCGGTCGTGGCGCGGGCTTTCTGGCGGCGCACGTCGTCTGCAGAACCCTCGAACCCAATGATCATCAGCACGCCACCCGAGCGGCCCCGGAGCCTGAGATAGCGGCGAAAGAGGGCTCCGGCCATACCGTCGGGGAGTGAAGTGGCGAGAGAGACCTCGGTCTCGCTCTCATCCGAGACCCGGATCACCGCCGGCAGCGCTCCGGACTGGGCCAGCGCCCGGACGATCTCGCTTCCGGACTCGAAGCTTTCGGCCATCCATCCTTCGTACCGTCGTGCCTCGGGAGCCGGCCTGACCCGGACCTCGACCTCCGGAATCACCCCGAATACTCCCTCGGAACCGATAACCAGCTCCCGGATCGAGGGCCCGATTGCCGTGTGTGGCGTCTGCAGGGTCGAGAGCTCTCCGGCGGGCGAGACCAGACCCACCGAACTGACCAGCGAGTCGAAGCGACCGTAACCGCTGGAGGCCTGGCCGGCCGATCGGGTGGCGGCGAAGCCGCCGACCGTCGCGAACTCGAACGACTGTGGAAAATGGCCGAGGGTGAAGCCGGCCTCGGAGAGAAGCTCTTCGGCCTCACTGCCGCGCAGGCCGGCCCCGAGGCGGGCGGTCATCGAGATGCGGTCGAGCTCGAACCGGCGCAGGTTCGCCAGATCGAGGCTGATCAGCCGATCGAACCGGCCCCTGAGCGGTGCCACTCCGCCGACCACGCTGGTGCCGCCACCGTACGGGACCACCGCGATGCCGCTTTCGGAGCAGATCTCGAGCAACGGCCGGATCGTTTCGACCGAGGGTGGGGTTATCACCGCGTCGGGGGCCCGGCTCAGATCCCCGGAGCGGAGCTCGAGCAGGTCGAGATAGCTGTGGCCGGCGGCGTGGCGGACACGGTCCTCGTGGCCGGTATGAACGTTGTCCTTGCCGACGATCCCGGCAATCGAATCGGGCAGTGATTCCGGTGGATCCAACCGGATCCGGTCAAGTGACGGTGGATCGGGCGCTACATCGGGCAGGATCCCGCGTTCGGTCAGCATCGCCTCGGCCGCCGGGCCGAGGTCGGCGACCTCCTCCGGGTCCCCCCACCCCCACCAGCGGGTATCGCGCCGCAGGCTCATCTCAGGCGAACAGCGATTCGAGGCCGGCCAGGGCCCGGTTGAGCATCTCCCGCTGACTCTTCCTCATCATGAAACCGGCCAGACGAGCAGTCCCCTTGAGCCCGTGCTCCGACTTCAGGCTCACCTCGGTGCCATCTCCCTTCGAGGCCAGACGGACTTCCGTCGTCTGACTGCTCATGTGTTCCTCGAAAGGGGTGCCCTCGAGTTCATGCTCCCAGACGTAGCGCCGGGGGCGGGTGGCAGCGATGCAGCGGTAGTCCAGCCTCAGCTTCCTTCCGGAATCGGCAGCCAGGACGTTCGTCCAGCGTGTCCGCTCTGCTCCCGGTCGGCCGTCCACGTTTTCGACCCTGACCACCCTGGGCCACCAATCGGCAAGCCGCCGGGGATCGGATACCACGTCGTAAACCTGGTCCGGAGTGGCGGCGAGCACCGTCTTTCGCGTGACTCGTGGCAACGCCGGCGTTCTTCAGCCGTCGGCCAGACGGCGCAGGTCGCGCACAAGAAGCGCGTGCTTGAGTTCGCTCAGGACCGAGGCCATCCGCTCCAGGCTCTCAACCGCCTCCTTGCGTCGCTGCGGGTTCCTGGAGGAGAGCTTCGGGGAAAGCAGGGCTTCGATCAACTGAACCTCGCGGTCGGCTGACGTCTTGAACAGCTTCAGGTTTCTGGCGCCGACGCCGGTCCGGGCCAACTCGTTCGCCGCCCTGACCACCTCCATGTCGGTTTCGTCGTAGGCGACCTGGCCGGCCTCCGTAGTCGGAGCGACGAGTCCGTACTCGGCGAGCTCACGGATGAACTCGGGTCGGGCACCGGTCTCCTCGACGACATCGTCGATCGAGAACCTCGACCCGGTCGGACCGATCAGCTTGGCCCGGCGCGCGGTGTTCGAGCTCGAGGAGCCGCCGGCCAGCCCGCTCACCGAGGGTCCGGACGAGAGTTCCTGGCGAATCACCCTGAGCGGCAGGAACTCGTCCCGCTGCAGGCGCAGGATCGTGCGCAGCCGGTCCACGTCGGCCTGGCTGTACAGCCGGTATCCGCCCTGGGTCCGCCTCGGCGTAACCAGTTTCTGGTCTTCGAGATACCGGATCTTGGAGATCGAGACGTCATCGAATTCCTTGCTGAGAAGCTTGGCCACCGCGCCGATCGTGAGGGCCTTTCGCGGCCTCCTCGGAGGCGCGGGGACGGTCTCGGTCGCCTGTCCAGAAGCAGCCATCATTTCTCCAGGTAGCTGAGTTTGTACTTGCCGACCTGAATCTCGTCGCCGTCCTCGAGCCGCTGGGATTCGATGCGGCTGCGGTTCACGTAGGTCCCGTTGAGCGATCCGAGGTCGTCGATGAAGGTGCCGTCCTTGCGGACGACCAGCAGTGCGTGGTTGCGGGAAACGGTCACGTCGTCGAGGAAGACGCCGGCATCGGGACTGCGCCCTATGGCGACCCGGTCTTCGGTCATCGGGAAGCTCTCCCCGGCCCGGCCCCCACCGCTCCGGATCACCAGGGCGGCCCCGGCACGCTCGACCTCGGCCTCGATGTCGATCGCCTCGATCTCGCCGGTCTCGCCTACCTGGTAGGTGGAGGTGGTCGGCTCGTCCCCGCCTTCGCGTCCTCCCTCACGGCCACCGATGAACGTGCCACATTTCTGGCAGTAGTTGGCGGATGGCTCGTTTATAAAGCCGCACTCAGGGCAGTGGGATGCCATGCGACCCATTATAGGGACCATGTCT
The DNA here is from genome assembly GCA_041821645.1 of Acidobacteriota bacterium. Lineage (GTDB taxonomy): Bacteria > Actinomycetota > Thermoleophilia > Solirubrobacterales > 70-9 > 67-14. The sequence goes on along the minus strand of JBGUDX010000004.1, from coordinate 17,727 downwards.
AACCGTCAACTACGGCTTTACGGTTGGGCCGATTCTGCCAGCGCCCGAATCTGGTCACGCCCTACGCGGGCGTACAGGATGGTCGCGATCGTGGCCATCACGAGGCCGATCCCGAGCAGCAGGTCGGGGAACCAGCCGGGCACGATCATCGCGAAGAAGATGGCGGCCATGACCGGAAAGACGGCCATACGGCCGAACCAGTTGACCTCGATGTCGACCCCGTGTGAGAGTCCCCACCGGGCCAGGAGGAGCGTGACCAGTTCCCTCAGCGCGAGCAGCAGCAGAAGCAGGTGCGGAAGCAGGTTGAAGTGCCAGCAGACGACTACCCCCGAGAGAATCGTCAGCCGGTCCACCACCGGATCGAGCAGGGCGCCGAAACGGCTGTACTGGCCGGTGACCCGGGCGAGAAAGCCGTCGACGTAGTCACCGGCTGCGATCAGGAAGAAGATCGCCGCCGCGATCCAGGACTCGCCATCGCCACTGTCGAACGCGACCCAGAGATAGACCGGGATTGCAAGCAGCCTGATGATCCCGACCAGGTTCGGCAGTGTGAAAGGCCGCAGCGGCTGACCGGCCCGGGTCTGTCCCGGTTCGGCCCCGGTCCGGTCCAGTCCGAAAAGCCGGCGAGCCCGCCCGCGACCGAATGGAGCCTTCTCGCCCACCTTCAGGCGCGGTCGCCGGCCAGCGCGATGATCGCGTCCGACCCTTGCTCGACCGGGACCTTGTGGTCCACGCCGGTTCCCCTCTCGGAGACCTCGAATATCCCCTCGGCCAGGCCGCGGCGGCCGACCACCACCCTGAGCGGGCATCCGAGCAATTCGGCGTCGGTCAGCTTCTGGCCGGGGCCGGCGTCCCGGTCGTCGTAGAGCACCTCCATCCCGGCGTCGGTCAACTCACCGTAGAGTCGGTCAGCGACTTCGGTCGCCTCCTCACCCGCCTTCGCCAGCGATACGAGATGGACCTGCCAGGGAGCGATATCGGCCGGCCATACCAGGCCGTGCTCGTCGCTGAGCTGCTCCGCAGCTGCCGCGACAATGCGGGCCGGGCCGATCCCGTAGCTGCCCATCACGATCGGCTGCTCGCGCCCGTCGGGGTCGAGGTACGTGGCCCCGAGCGGCTCGCTGTACCGGGTTCCGAGTTTGAAGATGTTGGCCACCTCGATCGCCGGCTCGAGCGTGATCTCGTCTCCCGATTCGGTCAGATCGCCCCTGACGACAGTTCGCACGTCCATCTGCTCGTACTCGAAATCCCGTCCGGGCTCGACTCCCCTGAGGTGGGCGTCGGGACGGTTGGCTCCGGTGACCAGGCCGCCTCCGGAGATCGCCTCATCCTTGACGATCCGCACTTCGGCGCCGACCGGCCCGATGAACCCGGGCGGTCCCAGTTTCCCGGCGATTTCGTCCTCGCGTGCCGGCCGTGACGCCTCGCCGAGCGCGTTGGCGAGCTTGACCTGGTTGACCTGGTGGTCGCCGCGGACCAGGACCAGAATGAAGTCGCCTGAATCGGTGACTACCGGCACCGACTTGATCAGGGCCCCCGGATCGAGTCCGAGCGCCGCGGAGACCTCCTCGACGGTCTTCAGGCCGGGGGTGTCCACCGCCTCGGGGCCCTCGAGCGCGGGCGGTCGCTCGAACCCCTGCGGCAGGGCCGAGGCGACTTCGAGATTTGCGGCGTAGTCCGGGGCGATCGCGATCGTGTCCTCGCCGGCGGCACAGGGCGCCATGTACTCATGGGCACCGGAGCCCCCCATCATGCCTACGTCGCTCTCAACCCGGTACCAGCGCAGGCCGGTACGGTCGAAAATCCGGTCATAAGCCTCGACGCAGAGGCCGTAGGAGTGTTCGAGTCCCTCTGAGTCGCGGTCGAAGCTGTAGGCGTCCTTCATCACGAACTCGCGGGTCCGCAGCACCCCCGCCCGCGGCCTCGGCTCATCCCGTTCCTTGACCTGAAACTGGTAGACGATCCGGGGCAGGTCACGGTAAGAGCGAACCTCGCGGGCCATATGCCCGGTCACGCACTCCTCGTGGGTCATCGCCAGGACCATCGGCGAACCCTTGCGGTCCTCCAGCTTGAACAGCTCGTCGATGTCATATCGGCCGGTGGCCTGCCAGAGCTCGGCCGGCTGGAGGACCGGCATCGAAAGCTCCTGGGCGCCGATCCGGTCCAGTTCCTCGCGGATGATCGCCTCGACCTTGCGGTGGGTGCGCCAGCCGGCCGGCAGCCAGGTCCACAATCCCGAGCCCATCTGCCGCACCATTCCGGCCCTGACAAGCAGCTTGTGGCTGACTGCCTCGGCGTCGGCCGGCGGGTCCTTGAGTGTCGGGAGGAGGGTGCGCGAGAGCCGGGCCATCGGAGCCGTAACCTATCTGTCCGGGCTCTCAGGCGCGGGTGAAACGGCGACCGGCGGTCGGTGATGCTTCTTCGTCGACCAGCAGCTGGTCGTTTTCGGCCTTCTGCGAGGCCTCGTGTTCGAGCTTCGCGATCTTCTCCGGGGTCAGGTCACCGGCATTCTCCTGCTCGATCTTTGCCACCCACGCCGTGCCCTCGGCCGATTCCCGTTCATCGAACTCGACTTCTCCGCCCCGGTCGAGCGAAAGGTCGATCTGCTCGAAAAGCGTATCCACCAGCTTTTCGGTCGGAACCTTCTTCAACGCCTTTCCACCGGAGAAAACGACTCCTTCGTTCTTCGCCCCGGCGATCCCGAAGTCGGCATTTTTCGCCTCACCGATGCCGTTGACCGCACAGCCGAGCACTGCCACCTCGATCGCCTCCTCGTAGCCCTCGAGACGCTGCTCGACCTCAGCCACCACGGCATCCATGTCGAACTGCAGCCGCCCGCAGGTCGGACAGGCGATCAGCACGGGGCCGCGCTCGCGAAGCTGCAGCGCCTTGAGGATTTCCCAAGCTACTTTGACTTCCTCTTCGGCGTGGAAGGTGGAAAGGCTGATCCGGATCGTGTCGCCGATGCCGTCGGCCAGCAGGGTGCCGAGCCCGACCGCGGACTTGAGTGAGCCGGACCACTTGGTGCCTGCCTCGGTGATGCCGAGGTGGAGCGGATACGGGATCTTCTCGTCCAGCAGGCGGTTCGCCGCGATCGTGTTCGGCACGTTGGTCGATTTGATCGAGACCTTGAAATTGGTGAAATCGAGCCCCTCCATGAGTTCGGTGAACTCGACCGCCGCGGAGACCAGAGCCTCGACCGGGTTTTCCCGCTCGAGCGCGTGCAGGTGCTTCGGCAGAGACCCGGAGTTGACCCCGATCCTCATCGGAGTTCCCTCGCGGTTGGCCAGTTCGGCCACCTCGGCCACCTTTTCGCGGCCGCCGATGTTGCCAGGGTTGAGGCGGATGCAGTCCGCCCCGGCCTCGATCGCCTTCAGGGCGAGCGTGTGGTTGAAGTGGATGTCGGCGATGACCGGGATCGGAGAGCGTTTGACGATCGTCTTCAGCGCCTCGACGTCTTTGTCGCGTGGGATCGCCACCCGGACGATGTCGGCTCCGGCTTCGGCCACTTTCTCGATCTGGTCCATCGTCGCTTCGAGGTTGGCGGTCTCGGTCTTGGTCATGGTCTGGACCGCGACGGGAGCGCCGCCCCCGATCGGAACGGGGCCGACGAATATCTGCCTCTTCGATGACACCTTGCGATGCAGGCTACCGGAGCCGGCCTGGCTTACCGCCCTGCCCAGGCCTCGAGCACCCAGCCGAGATCCTCGGAAGAGACCCCGGGATCAAGAATCAGGGCATCCGCGTCCGGCTCCAGCGGGTGCCCGCGAAGCCGCCGGCTTGCCGTGCTGAAGCCCCGCGATACCGGCCCCGGCTCCCGGCGCGGCACTATGCCGCGATCGAGCCGTTCTTCCCGCTCGTGGATCAGGTTGAATCCGAACAGGTTGTCCCCGCCGGCCCACGCCAGCCCGCGCTGGACCGGATCCCGCAAGTCGCCCTCCATTCCGGCTTCCGCCGCGACGCGAAACGCCATCGGAGCCAGCGCAACCTGGGTCGCGGTGAGAACGGGATAGATCGCCGCGGCCTCCCCGTGACGGGCATCGATCAGACCGGGCCATGCGCCGTCATCCCGTTGTAGGCCGATCAGGGCTCCGGCCAACCGGTCGCCGCCCTCGCCTGCAACGTCGCGATGGCCGGCTCTGACCGCCTGGGCCAGGGCGGTCAGGGCGTGGAACTGGTCTGCGACCGGCGTGGCGTGAGCGCGGTGACCGGCCCTCGATTCGAGCAGCAGGTCGCCTGCCGGGCTCACCCGGGAAACCAGTTCGCCGAGCGACTCCTCGAGCAGCGGCGCAGAGTGCTGCTCTTCGCCGGTCCTCACCGTCGCTTCCGACAGGCCGGTGACCAGCCAGGAGAGCTCGCCGAGCCCGAGCCGGTCGAAACTGCCGGCTGTCCGGTCGGCCGCCAGTCCGGTGATCTCACCGACCGCGTTGCCGTCAGCCCGCGACTCGGCCCATAGCGCGAGCCCCAGTTCACCGGCGGTCGACTGCGGCCCGAGATCGCCGAGCACGCGCGTTCTGAGCGCCCCGGAGGAGAACGGGTGGCCGATCCCGACTTCGTCCGCCCTCAGCAGACCGAGCAGCACGACCGTGGCGGCCTGCAGCGTCGTCGGCGCCGGCCCCGGCTCCTCGACGCCCTCGACCCTTGCCGACGGGCGGAACAGCCCGCTCGCCACCTGAAGCTCAGGAAGTCGGGCGAGCGCGATCCGCTCGAGTGCCCCGGCGTCGGCGGTGGTCACGCTTCCGCGTCAGCCGGCGCCGGGTCAGTTGGCGTACAGGGCCTCAATCTCCCCCTCGTACTTCGCCGAGATCGGCTTGCGCTTCAGCTTCATGGTCGGAGTGAGCTCGTCGCCGCCGGGCAGCCACTCGCCCGGGATGATCTTGAACTTCTTGATCTGCTCGATCCGGGCCATCTTCTGGTTCGCCTCCCCGATCGCCTCTTCGATCGCCTGGTGGACGGCGTCCTCTCCGGCCAGTGATTCGAGGCTGGCGTCCTCGATTTCGTTCTGACCGGCCCAGACCGGTGCATAGTCCGGGTCGAGCGAGATCAGGGCGACGTTGTAGGGCCTGCCGTCCCCGATCGCGACGCACTGGCTGACCAGCGGCGAAGCGGCCTTGACGTGAGCCTCGATATTTGCCGGCGACATGTTCTTGCCGGCCGCATTGATGATCAGCTCCTTCTTGCGGTCGACGATCTTCACGTAACCGTCTTCATCGATTTCACCGATGTCACCGGTGAGAAGCCAGCCGTCAACGATCGTCTCGGCCGTCTGTTCAGGCTTGTTGCGGTACTCGGCCATCACGTAGGGCGCGCGGACGAGCAGCTCACCGTCTTCTGCCAGACGGATATCGCAGCCCGGCAGCGTCTGCCCGACGGTGCCGATCCTGATCTTCCCCGGCCGGTTTATCGTTGCCAGCCCGCAGGTTTCAGACAGGCCCCAGAGTTCGCCCACTTCGATGCCGATCGCGTGGAAGAACTCGAGCACCTCGACCGGAACCGGGGCCGCACCCACACTGATCGCAGTCGCCTGATCGAGCCCGAGCGCCACCCGCAGGTTCGAGAACAGCGCCTCATCGGCCTGGGCCACGCCGGCCGCGAGTTCCTCCGGCACGGGCTGTCCTGCCTGCTCCAGCCGGACCTTCTTGATTGCCGCATCGAGCCCGGCCTGCGCCTTTTCCCTCTGTTCCTCCGGGAGCCCGGCCAGGTTGCCCTCGAGTCCAGCCTTGAGCTTCTCCCAGATCCTCGGGACGGCGAAGAACCAGGTCGGCCGGACCTTTGGCAGATACTCGATGATCTGCTTCGGATCCGGGCAGATGTGGATCTCCAGCCCGAGATAGACGGGTGTGTAGTAGTTGGCGTTGCGCTCGGCGATATGAGCCGCCGGCAGCCAGGAGATGACCTTGGCCCCCTGGTCGGGGATATCGAGGATGTCCTGGACCAGGGCGAGCAGGCGCAGCAGGTTGCCGTGGGTCAGCACGACCCCTTTCGGCGGCCCGGTGGTGCCGGACGTGTAGATCAGGGTGAGCGGGTCTTCGAGGCCGGTCTCTGCGGAGATCGGTGCCGGATCGAAATCCGGCTCGACCGCTTCCAGTTCCTCGAGGGTCGTGGTTCCCCCGTCGCCGTCAATGACGATCACGTGCTCCAATCCGGGCAGGTCCTTCTTCGCTTCGAGAACCTGCTGAAGATAGGCGGGCTCGGTGATCACCGTCTCTGCGGCGGAGTCTCCGATGACGTACGCGATCTGCTCCGGTGACGAGGTCTGGTAGATCGAGAACGGTACCGCTCCCAGCGATACGATCGCGAGGTCGCAGGGGATGAACTCGGAACGGTTTCCGAGCAGCATCGCGACGCTGTCGCCACGTTTCACCCCGAGTGAGTTCAGGCCCCCGGAGATCGCCCTGACCCGCCGGTCGAGCTGGTTCCAGCTGAGCTCGACACCCTCATCCTCGGATTTGATCGCCAGATCGTCCCCGCGCCGGCTCACCGTGTGCTGAAACGCCTCGTACAGGTTGGATGCGTCCGGCTCGAATCCGGGGCCCCCACTTGTCTCGGTCACAGTCGCAGTCTTTTGCATCTCAACTCTCCTCAATAGATCTCCTACACAGGCCTCAACCGGGAATCTACCTGAGATTGAATCCTTCGCCGGTGAAGCGGCCGATGTCGTTCGACAACCCGATCAGGAACAGGCCTATGACCAGCGCGAATCCGACCACGCTGGCGCGCTCCATGACGGCGAACGGAACCGGTTTCCCGCGCACTTTCTCAACCAGGCTCCAGAAGATGTGGCCTCCGTCGAGCGGTAGGAAGGGAAGGAGGTTGATCAGGCCGAGTGAGAGGCTGATCAGAGCGACCAGGGTCAGGGCCTGGCGGGCACCGAGGTCGATCGCCTGGCGGGTCACCTCGTAGCTCCCGGCGACACCGGAAAGCTCTTCTCTCTCATCCGCCTGGTAGATCCTCGACAGGATCGAGGCCGTTCTCGAGGTTACGAACCACATGAAGTCGAGCGAGGTCCCGGCCGCCTCCGCCGCCCCGGGATCGGTGGATTCGACGCCGAAGGCAAAGCCGATCCGGTTGCGCTCGAACTCGGCGTCGTAGCGCGGGGTTATCTCGAGCCGCTTCCTCTCGCCGTTGCGCTCCACCACCACCGTGGCCGGGGTGGCCGCCCGGCAGCCATCGACCGATTTCCCGGCGCAGGCATGGGAGTTGATCTGCTCGGCGATCGCCGCCTGGTCCCCTTTCGTGCCGTCGACCGCGACGATACGGTCCCCGGGTTTCAGCTTGCCGACCGCAGGCGAGCCTTCGGCCAGCGAGTCGATTTTCTGAGTCGGCTCCTGGATGCCGAATGCGAGGAAGAAGAAGATGACGAACGCGATCGTCAGGTTGACCGCCGGGCCGGCCCCGATCACCACGATCCTCTTCCAGACCGGCTGGTGGTAGTAGGCCCTCGGAGCGACCTCGGGCGGCAGCTCCTCATCGGGATTCATCCCGGTGATCTTGACGAAGCCCCCCAGCGGGATCGCGCCGATTCCGTACTCGGTCTCCCCTCTCTTCATCGCCAGGAGTTTCGGTGGGAAGAAGAGGTAAAACCGTTCGACCCGCATGCCGACCGCCTTCGCGGCCACGAAATGGCCGGCCTCGTGAAGGATGATCAGTGCGCTGAAGGCGATGAATGCCAGGAAGAAGCTCATCGGCCCTCAAACCCGGCGATCAGCTCTTCGGAGCGCTCCCGGGCGGCTTCATCGACAGCGTAGAGCTCCCGGAAGTCCCGGGCCGGCCCGGACCCCACGTCGTCCAGGGCCCGTTCGACCACCTCGGGTATCTGCTCGAAGCTGATCCTGCTCTCCAGGAACGCCCCTACCGCGACCTCATCCGCCGCGTTCAGCACGCAGGGCGAGATCCCTCCGGCCTCCCCTGCCATGCGGGCAAGTTCGAGGCAGCGGAAGGTCCGGGGATCGGGCGGCTCGAAGTCCAGGCTGCCGACCCTGGCCAGGTCGAGTCGCTCGACCGGGACCGGGATCCGGTCCGGGTAGGAAAGGGCGAAAGCGATCGGCACCCGCATGTCTGGGTATCCGAGGTGGGCCAGGGTCGCACCGTCGCTGAGATCGACCAGCGAGTGCACGATCGACTGCGGATGGACCACTACGTCGATGCGCGGGTAGTCCAGACCGAACAGGTGATGGGCCTCGATCATCTCGAATCCCTTGTTCATCAGGGTCGCGGAATCGATCGTGATCCGGCCACCCATCGCCCAGGTCGGGTGGTCGAGCGCCTGCTCGACCGTGATCCCGCCGAGATCTTTCCGTCCCCGGAACGGCCCCCCGGAGGCGGTCAGCACGATCCGCTCGACCGCCTCTTCGCCGTGGAGCAATTGAAACAGCGCAGAATGCTCGGAATCTACCGGTAGCAGGCGGCAGCCTTTCGCCCGGGCCAGCTCCATCACCAGCTCGCCCCCGATGACCAGGCTTTCCTTGTTCGCGAGCGCGACGTCGATCCCCGCGGACAGGGCGGCCACAGTCGGCCCCAGGCCGGCGGCCCCGACGATTCCGTTCAGGACCAGGTCCGGCTCCAGCGCCCCGATCAACTCCCGGGCCGCGGCCTCGCCCGCCAGCACGGTTCCGTCAAACGATCGCTCGGCCTGCCGGGCCGCCTCGGGGTCAGAGATCGCGATTGATCCCGCTCCGGCACCGCGCGCCTGGACCACCGCCTCCTCCCAGTTCGAATCGACGGCCAGCCCGACCACGGTCAGGTCGTCCCTCGCGTTGATGATCTCGAGCGCCTGGGTTCCGATGGAACCGGTGGACCCGAGAACGACTACGCGTTTCACAGTCGCCCTCCTGCGCGAATCGTCCAGGGCCGCGGCGCCGCCGGGCCGGAGCGCGTGGAGTCGGGCTCAGTACACAAGGGCGATCGATACGTAGTAGCCGACAACAACGGTGAAGAAGACGGCATCGAGGCGGTCGAGCAGACCCCCGTGCGGGCCGAACAGGCTCCCCGAGTCCTTGACGTCCAGGTCCCTCTTGATCATCGATTCGAACAGATCGCCGACCGGCGCGATCGCCGCCACGGCGGCTCCGAGGATCAGCGCGTCCGTTCCTGAGAGCCAGTCCTGGTAGAGCCCGGCCAGCCAGACCCCGAGCACTCCGATGATGAAACCACCGACCAGTCCCTCGATCGTCTTGTTCGGAGAGAGCCGTGGAGAGAGCTTGTGCTTTCCGAACATCCGGCCGACCGCGTACGCACCGGTGTCAACCACGAAGGTCCCGATCAGGACGTCCACCAGCAGGGCGCCGCCGTGGTCGGGAAGCTCTCGCAGCAACACCGCGTGAACCAGCGGGATGCCGATCCAGAAGAGCCCCAGGATGGTGATCCCGATCGAGCCGGTGATCCCGTCGCGCTGCTCCCGTTCGGCCGCGAAGATGAAGAAGAGGACGAACGGGACCGACATCATCAGGACGATGTTGAACGCGGTTCCGAGATATGCGGCCGCGATCATTCCGACCAGACCCAGATACGCGGCCAGCCGAAGCGGACGGTATTTCGCGCTCATGGTGAAGAACTCGCGCAGGCCGATGATCCCGAAGACGGCCAGCGCTCCCGCGAACCAGGGCCCGCCGGCGATGATTATCACCAGGGCCACGATGATCCAGGGCAGGGCCACCAGAATTCGTCTCACGGTCTCACTCATGTCGCACGCCGTTCACGAGTTCTCCCTGGAGCCGAAACGGCGCCGGCGCCCGCCATATTCGGCAAGTGTCTCGGCGAAGGCCTCGCGGCTGAAGTCGGGCCACAGTTCGTCCCGGAAGACGAATTCCGAGTAAGCGCACTGCCACAAAAGATAATTCGAAATCCTCTGCTCGCCACTGGTCCTGATCAGCAGCTCCGGGTCGTTCATCTCGGGCGCGTAAAGGCACTGCCTGAACTCCTCCTCGGTAGTCCCGGAGAACTCTCGTGCAGCGTCGATGATCTCGGCCCGGCCGCCGTAGTTAAACGCGATGAAGAACGAGATCGCCTCATTCCCGGCAGTGAGCTGTTCCGATTGCTCCATGCGCTCGATCAGGTCGGGTGCGATTCCCTCCTTGCGCCCGATGAACCGCATCCTGACCCCTTCCTCGTGGAGTTCGGGAGTCTCGGAAACGATCCTTTCCGAGAACATACGCATCAGGGCCGTCACCTCTTCCGGCGACCGGGACCAGTTCTCGGTCGAAAACGAGAATACGGTCAGTTCCCTGATCCCGAAATCGACCGCGTCCTTGAGCCTGTCCTTGACCGTGTCGGCCCCTGCGCGGTGGCCCTCCTCCACGGGAAGACCTCTCGCTTCGGCCCAGCGTCCGTTGCCGTCGGTGATGATCGCTACGTATCGAGGCGGTCTCACACCTCGAGGATTTCCTCTTCCTTGCCCTTGAGCAGGGAATCGATCTCCTTGATCGCTTCGTCGGTCAGGTCCTGGAGGGCAGCCTCGGCCCGGTGCTCATCGTCCTCACCGGCCTCCCCCTCCTTCTTCAGTTCCCGCAGGTCAGACATCACGTCACGCCGGACCCCGCGGACGGCGATTCGTCCGTCCTCGGCCACTCCGTGGACCACCTTGACCAGTTCCTTTCGGCGCTCTTCGGTCAGGTCCGGAATCCGCAGGCGGATCACGCTGCCATCGTTCGAGGGGGTCAGACCGACGTCCGACTCGAGAATCGCCTTCTCGATCGAGGCGACCGAGGACTTGTCGTACGGCGTGACCACGAGCAGCCGGGCTTCCGCGGCTGCCACGTTCGCCATCTGGGCCAGCGGGGTGGGCACCCCGTAGTAATCGACCGTGATCCGGTCGAGCAGATGCGGTGTCGCCCGTCCGGTCCGGACCGTTGCGAATTCGCCACGGGTCGAATCGACCGACTTGGTCATCCGTTCCCGGGCGTCTGATAGCAGCTCGTCGATCATCGTTTTTCCGGCGGCGGCTGGCTCCCGGACGCGCTGGAACAGACCAGGGTGCCGACCTTTTCGCCGGAGACGATCCTATCTATATTGCGTTCGTCGGCCATGTTGAACACGTAGATCGGGAGATCGTTGTCCATGCAGAGGCTGAGTGCGGTCGAGTCCATCACCTTCAGGCCCCGCTCAATCGCCTCGCGGTGGCTGATCTCGGGGATGAACGTCGCCCCTTCGACCGTGGCGGGGTCGGCGTCATAGACCCCCTCCACCCCGTTCTTGGCCATCAGGATGGCCTCCGCGTGGATCTCGAGCGCCCGGAGCGCCGCGGCGGTATCGGTAGTGAAGAACGGGTTGCCGGTGCCGGCCGCGAAGATCACGATCCGGCCCTTCTCGAGATGACGCATGGCACGCCGCCGGATGTACGGCTCTGCCACCTCACGAACATCGATCGCCGAGAGTACGCGGGTGTACTGCCCATGCTTTTCGAGCGCGTCCTGAAGCGTCAGCGCGTTCAGCACTGTCGCCATCATGCCCATGTAGTCACCGGTCGCCCGGTCCATCCCGGCCGCCGCTCCGTCGATGCCGCGGTAGATGTTGCCGGCCCCGACCACGATCGCCACCTCAACGCCCCGGCCGCGGATGACTCCGAGTTGCCGAGCGATGCGTTCGACCTCGTCGGGGTCGGTGCCAAAATCGAGATTGCCCATCAGGGCTTCGCCCGAAAGCTTGAGAAGAATCCTGTTGAAGGCCGGTTCCGTGTCGTTCATCGAGTCGGCCGGGAGCCTACTCCCCGATCCGGTAGCAGGTGAAACGGCTGATCACGACGTTCTCGCCCACCTTGGCGGCCAGTTCCTCCCGCAACTGCTCAATCGTCTTCGACTCATGTTTCTCGGTGTTGACGTGCTCCTGGTCCAGCAGAGTGATTTCGCGGGACCATTTGGCAACCTGGCCGTCGACGATCCGCTCGATCACGTTGTCCGGCTTGCCCTCCTCGCGAGCCTTCTCCTCGAAGATGCGGCGCTCGGACGCGACTTCCGCCTCGGGGATTTCGTCGGCCGAGACGAAAGTCGGGGCGGCGGCGGCGACGTGCATCGCCACCTGGTAGGCGAAATCGGAGAAGTCGTCGTTGCGGGCTACGAAATCGGTCTCGCACTGGACCTCTACCATCGCCCCCACCTTCTTGTTGGCGTGGATGTACGAAGCGATGACGCCTTCCGAGGTACCGCGGCCGGCTCGCTTCGCAGCTGAGGCCTGCCCCTTGACCCGGAGCAGTTCGACCGCTCGCTCGATGTCCCCTCCGGCCTCGACCAGGGCGGCCTTGCTGTCCATCATGCCGGCCCCCGTCTGCTGCCTCAGTGCCTTTACGTCGGCGGCCGTGATTTCGCTACTCACTGTCTGACTCCTCGCTGTCGGCCGCCACCTGGTCTGTCTTCTCGGCCGAGTCTCCGGTAGCTGCGGTTTCTCCGCCGCCGGAAGCCTCGCCCTTCCCTTCATCTGCGCTCTCGGGGGACGATTCGTCCGCAGGAGCTCCGGATTTCTGGCCGTCGCCCCCTTCGGACGAAGCCTGCTGGTCGCCGCTGACCGCCTGGGGGTGATCCGGGGTCACCGCCTGGGGGTGGTCGGGCACGACCGCCTGGGGGTGGTCGGGGACCGCCTGGGGATGTGGTTCGCCCGCAGGGTCGGCCTTGGCGGCCTTCTCAGACTTGTCGGATTTCTCAGACTTGTCGGATTTCTCAGACTTGTCGGCCGGCGGCTCTGCTGTGCGGGCCGGTTTTTCCGGTTCGGCGGGTGCCTTCTTGACGGCCGGCCTTTTCCGCTCGGCATCGGCCTTGGCTTTCTCCTCGGCCCGGGCGCGGGCCTTCTCCTCGGCCTGCTCCTTTTCAATCGCCTCCCGGCGTGCCTTTTCTTCTTCTTCACGCTTCTTGCGCTCTTCCTCTTCCTTCTTCCGCCGGGCCTCCTCCTCGGCTCTGCGCTTCTCTTCGATCACTGCCCACGCGCCGGCGCCTTCCTCGACCGCCGAGCCGACCGTCGAGATGACCAGCCCACAGGAGCGGATCGCGTCGTCATTGCCTGGCACGACATAGTCGATATTGCCGGGATCACAGTTGCTGTCGACCAAGGCGATCACCGGCAGGCGGAGGCGGGTGGCCTCGCGCAGGGCGATCTCCTCGGCCTTCAGGTCGATGATGAAAACGGCGTCGGGGACCCGGTCCATGTCCCGGACCCCGCCCAGGGCAAACTCGAGCTTGGCCAGTTCGGCCTGCATGTTCATCCGCTCCTTGGTGGGAAGCAGCTCGATCTGTCCGGATTCGGTCAGCTCGGTCAGCTCGTGAAGCCGTTTGATCCTGGCCGATGCGATGTTGAAGTTGGTCAGCAGCCCCGGCAGCCAGCGCCGGCTGACGAACGGCATATCGGACTTGGTCGCCCAGTCTTCGACGACGGTAGAGGCCTGCTTCTTGGTTCCGACGAAAAGCACCTTGCCGCCGCCGCTGGTCAGCTCGCCGACAAACCTGCGTGCGTCCTCGAGCATCTGCTCGGACTGCACCAGGTCGATGATGTGGATTCCGTCGAGTTCGCCGGCGATGTAGCGGCGCATGTTCGGATTCCACCGACTGGTCTGGTGGCCGAAGTGGACTCCGGCCTCCAGCAATTCCTGGATACCTACCTGGGACATGCTTCTCCTTGAGTGATGGTCTTTACAGAGCCACCCGGTCCGTTCGGCGGAAACCCTTTATTGAGTGGGCAGGAGCCGCCTTCAGGTCAGTCCGGGGGTTAGTGAGTTATCGGGGTGGTGATTGTAGTGGGAAAGAGGGCTACGGGGGGTCAGGCGGCTCGGGCCAGGGCGAGGGCCCGCTCGAGCTCCGGAGGCAGGACCGACTCGAATGAAAGCGCCTCGCCGGTCCGTGGGTGGCTGAAGGCGAGGCGGGCCGAATGAAGGAACTGCCTTTCCAGCCCGTAGCGGGCCGGACCACCGTAGGTCCCGTCGCCGACGAGGGGATGGCCTATCGCTTCCATATGGACCCTGATCTGGTGGGTCCGCCCGGTTTCCAGCCTCGCCTCCAGGAAGCTGTCCCGCCGCAGCCGTTCGATAACCGTGAAGTGCGTACGGGCATCACGAGGGGCCGCCCCGTTCACTGCCATACGGTGCCGCCGGCGAGACGCTCTGCCGATCGGGGCCTCGATCGTCCCGGTCCGCGAGCGGAACCGGCCGGCGGCGAGCGCGAGGTAGGTGCGCTCGACATCCCGGTCCCGAATCATCGCCTGAAGGTCGGAGTGGGTCCGCTCCTCTCTGGCGACGACCAACAGCCCGCTCGTACCGCGGTCCAGGCGGTGAACGATGCCCGGGCGTTCGGGGTCGTCGCCACCCCCGAGCTCATCTCCGAGCAGTTCGACCAGCGTCACCCCTTCATACGAGGGCGCAGGATGAACGACCAGTTCCGCGGACTTGTCGATCACCGCAAGGAACTCATCGCGGAACACGACCTCAAACGTCGGCGTGGCATCGGCGGTCATTCGGCACGATCCCGGATCAGGCACCAGGCCAGCAGGACGACTCCGACCGTGATCGCGCAGTCGGCGAGATTGAAGGCCGGCCAGTTGGGCAGCAGGATGAAATCGACCACATGCCCCAGACGGATGCGGTCGATCAGGTTGCCGACGGCGCCGCCGAAGATCAGTCCCGAGGCGAGCCAAATGCCGCGCCGGTCGGGCGCCGAGGCGACGAAGGCGCCCAGTCCTGCAAGGGCGATCATGCTCAGGCCGATCACCAGGATGCCGCCGCCTCCGGCCAGTCCGAAGGCGATCCCGTCGTTGTGGTTCAGGGTGAACCTGAGCGGCCCGACCACGTCTACTGCGGAGCCACGCTCTAACTCGGAGGTCGCGATCGCCTTGCTGGTCTGGTCGAGGACGACAACACCGGCCGCGATCAGACCGGCCTGCAGGAGGCGGCGGCGGTCCTTCACCCCCGGACGACCCCGACCACCACAGCTTGAGTGATCAGGAGCAGGATCACCCCGATCATCGGGCTCAGATCCAGCGACATCCCGGACCCGCCGACCGGAGGCAGCATCCGCCGGAAGATGTTGAGGTACGGGTCAGTCGTGTCCCTGACGAAGGCGACGACCGCGTTCAGAGGACCGCTATCCGGAAGTCTGGGGATCCAGGAGAGGATTATCCGGATGAAGATCAGGATGATGTAGACCGTGAACAGCCCGTTCACGAAGCTGGCCAGATCGCCCCGGGTGATCGCCGCGATGCCGATACTCACTCGGTTCCGCGCATCCGCGCCAGCGAAGCCTCCGCGGCCTGGCGGAACGCTTCTCCGCCCCCGGCCTGCTCGAGAGCCTCCAGCCCCGCCTCGGTGCTTCCTCCGGGTGAAGCCACGGCGACCCGGATCTCGAACGGCGTACGGTGGCGCAGCAGCTCGGCCGAACCGGCGAGCGTCTCGCTGACCATGGCAAGGCTCTCGGCCGGATCGAGGCCCTGCTCGATCCCGGTTCGGATCAGGGCGTCGGCGACCTCCGAGAAGTAGGCCGGCGTGCAGCCCATGACCGCGGTGGCGGCGTCCATCAATTCGTCATCGAGTTCGAGTACCCGGCCCAGCGGTGCCAGGAGCGATGCGGCATCCTCGGCCACCTGTGGATCGGTCGCTTCCGGCCGGGCCATGCAGATCACGCCGCGATTGACCTCGACTGCGAGGTTGGGCATCAGCCGGAGAACGGGTGTCTCGGGGAAAAGATCGGTGACCCGGCTGAGCGGAGTCCCACCGAGCAGTGAGAGCAGCGTCCCCGGCACCTGAAGCGGTCCCGCCACTTCTTCGAGCGCCGCCGGTTTGACTGCCAGAACCACGAAATCCGATTTCTCGACCAGTTCGGCGTTGCTCCCGGCCGCGTCCCCCCCGACTTCGCTCGCAAGCGCGGTGGCCCGGCCCGAGCCGGAATCGGTGAACAGCAGGTCCGGGTGGGAACCTCCTTCCGACGCAGCCCAGCCTCGGGCCATCGCCGCAGCCATGTTTCCCGATCCGATGAAGCCGACAACCATGGGCCGCAGCTTACGGGAATGCCGGCCCGTTCAGGCCGCCGCGCCGGCGCCTCGGTGCCACCCGGCCGGCAGGGCCGGGGATGTGATCAGGACTGGTTGAAGAAGCCCTTGTCGATCAGTCGGGCCTTTTCCTCCGCCGAGACTTCGACGTTGCGGGGGGTCAGCAGGAACACCTTTTCGGCGATCCGCTGCATGCCACCGTCAAGCGCATACGTGAGCCCGGAGGCGAAGTCGATCAGGCGCTTGGACAGCTCGTGATCGGTGGTCTGCAGATTGAGGATCACCGGGACCTTGCGCTTGAACTGGTCGGCGACCTGCTGGGCGTCGTTGAAGTTGCGGGGAATGACCAGATGAACCTGGACGTCGTTTTCATCGTCTACGGGCTGAAGTGTGCGCGAGCGCGATCCGGAGCCGGGCATGGGGTCGCTCTCGGCAAAGATGTCGTCGATTTCGTCGTGCCGGCCCCGACGGCTCGACGGAAGCCTGCGGACGTTGGCCTCGCGGCTTCGGCCGCGCCGGGGCTCCCGCTCCTCTTCCTCGTCGAGGTAGTCGTCTTCGTACTCGTCGAAGTCGTCGTGGTGGTCGCCCTCTTCGGCGAGGCCGAAGTAGACGAGGGTTCGATGCCAGGATTCGCGTAGTGCCATAGGTAGTCGTATTTCGTCCCCCTCAGGGGGAATCCTTCCCGATTATGCCCAAATTCGCGGCCTTGCAGCGGAAACGGTCACTTCTGAAGGTTTGCCGTTCATCCATGGCCGACTCAGCCGGGCCACCGGGCGGTTGCACGTGGTCATTCACGGGATCCAGGCAATTCCGGCCTGACGACCGGTTTTTCCCCGGTCCCTGCGGTGAGAGAAGAAGTCTTCCGGCTCGCAACTCGTGCAGATGCCGGCGCTGGTGACCGTGTCCACCCCGGCCGCCGCGAGCAACCGCCTGATTATCTCAGGAAGGTCGCACATGCGCCCCCTGCTGATTCCCGGCCCTAGCCCCGAGAACGCTCCCTTCACCTCGGGGCCGACCTCGAAACAGCAGGGTCCGATACCAGGTCCGACCACCGCCGATTCCGCCTTGACGCGCGCCGCGGCACGCTCGAGTATCCCCTCGGCAAGCCCCCGCCAGCCGCAGTGCAGCATCGCGATCCCGTCTTCGCCGGACAGGGCCACGGGAAAGCAGTCGGCGACCAGAACGAGAAGCCCGATCCCGGGCCGGTCGGTCAGTTGACCGTCGGCCTCACCCGGGGGCACACCGGGCTGGGCATAGCGCGGCGGCACCTCACCGCCGTCATGGAAGACGAGATCGGCCCCGTGTACCTGCCTGCCCATCGCCACCCGGAGAGGGTCGATGCCGATCGCGGCCGCGACCCGGTGGCGGTTCTCCTTCACCGCTTCCGGATCATCGCCGGTCAGGATGCCCAGGTTGAGGCTGTCGTACGGTTTTCCGCTGACACCTCCGGTCCTCGTCGTGAAACAGACCCTGGCCTCCCCCATCTCCGCTTCGAGCCATTTGAGCCCGCTCTCGCGGCGCCACCCGATCTCACCGGCCGTCGAGGCCTTCACGCCGGCCGGTCCCCGCCCCCGGCGGCACCGGCCGCTTCGAGCGCGATCTTCAACTCTTCTTCTGTGCCATTCACCCCGTGGTCGAGCTTCGCGTTCAGCGCGGCCTCGATCCCGGCCCCGATCGCCGGCCTGCGCCTCGAGGGCGGAGGTGGCGGCACAATCGACTTCTTCTGGACCGATGGGATCGGCGTGGACGACCACGTCATTTTCGAGTCCGATG
>JBGUDX010000003.1:0-23508 GCA_041821645.1 Acidobacteriota bacterium | reverse complement strand
CCTCTGCCTGCCTGCCGGGCCGGGACTGGGAATCGAGATCGACGAGGACTCGCTGCAGACGTACCGGATCTGAGCAACCGGGCGTCATCGCAAATAGCCTGATTCCGATGAACCGGGCAAATGCAAATACCGCGCTCGCTTCGGCCTTCGCCGAGGAGCTCGTCAGGAGCGGCATCGAGCGGGCCGTGGTCTCCCCCGGCTCGCGATCGACGCCGCTCGCCGTGGCTCTGTACCGCGAGCCGGGCCTGGACGTCTCGGTGGTAATCGATGAACGCTCTGCCGGCTTCTTCGCCCTGGGCGCCGCCCAGGCCTCGGGCGTGCCGGTTGCGCTGCTCTGCACCTCCGGGACTGCGGCCGCGAACTACCTGCCGGCGGTGGCCGAGGCGGACCTGTCGGCCGTGCCGCTGATCGTGCTGACCGCCGACCGGCCTCCCGAGTTGCGCGACACCGGAGCCGGCCAGACGATCGACCAGATCAAAATCTACGGCGATACAGTGCGCTGGTTCTCAGAGGTCGGCAGCCACGATGCTGACGACGTCGGACTGGTTCACCTGCGCTCGATCGCCTGCCGGGCGGCATCGGTGGCCGCCGGAGACCCACGCCCGGGGCCGGTCCACCTGAATTTCCCCTGGAGGGAGCCGCTGTCACCGGTTGAGGTCCCCGGTGCGGTGACCGCGACGACCGACCTCGCCCTCGAGGGGCGCGGCCGGCTGCCACTGACCGACCTGGTTCGGCAGGAGGCTCTGCCGGATCATCTGCTGCTCGGCCGGTTGGCGGAGCTGATCGCCGAGAGTCCGCGTGGCCTGATCGTCGCCGGTCGACAGACCGACACCGGCCTCCGGCGGCCCCTGGCCGGACTCGCCGAGGCGACCGGTTACCCGGTTCTGGCGGAGCCGACCTCACAGTTGCGCTCGGGTCCCCACGACCGCAGCAACGTGGTATCCACCTACGACGCGATCATCGCCGAACGCGGAGACTCGCTGACTCCCGACCTGATTCTCAGGTTCGGGGAGACTCCGACCTCGAAGAGGCTCAGGTCCTGGATCGCCACACGGCACGACACGACGCAGGTGATCGTCGATCAGAGCCACGGCTGGTATGACCCGAGCCGGGCGAGCGACCTGATCGTGCGTGCCTCGGACACCGGGACCGCGGTCGCGCTCGCCGCCGCGGTCGATACGCACCGGGGTGCCGGCTACCGGGATGCCTGGCTCGAGGCCGAGCGGGCCAATCTGGCCGAACTGGAGGCCCACCTCTCGGCCGCGACCGCCCTGGATCCGGCCGCCGTCCATGGCCTCCTTGCGAAGTCGTATCGAGACGGTGAACTGGTCTACACGAACTCCAGCCTGCCGATCCGCGACCAGGAGTCGTTCCTCGTACCGACCGACGCAGAGGTCACGTTCCTGGCCAATCGGGGAGCGAACGGCATCGACGGACTGATTTCGTCCGGGATCGGCGCTGCCCTGGCCTCCGGCCGCCCGACCACGATCATCACCGGTGACGTGGGGCTGCTGCACGACCTCGGCGCCCTGGCGCTCTTTCCGTTGCCCGCTCCAAGGTTGCGGATCGTCGTCGTGAACAACGGAGGAGGCGCGATTTTCGACCGACTCCCCCAGAAGGCAGAGATGCCGGAACGGGAATACCGGGATCTGATGACCACACCGCCGGGCATCGAAGCGTCGGCTGCGGCGGAGCTGTTCGGGATTCCCTACCTCAAGGCGGCGACGGTCGCCGAGCTGGACAGGGCCCTTGGCTCCGGTCCCGGTCTGGTCGAGGTCCCGGTACCCGCCTAGACGCGGCGCCGCCGGGAAGTGGCGCTCAGCCCTCGAGCAGCGGCAAAAGCGCGTTCAGCTTCATTTCGGTCTCGGCGAGTTCTTCGGCCGGATCGGAATCGGCGACCACGCCGACCCCGGCGTAGAGGTGCGCCTCCCGGTCCCGCAAAAGGGCGCTGCGGAGCGCCACGCAGAACTCGCCGTCACCCGAGCCGTCCATCCAACCGACCGGGCCGGCGTACCAGCCGCGATCGAGCTGCTCGACCTCCGTCATCACCTTTTCGGCCTTCCTCCAGGGCTCTCCCCCTACCGCGGGGGTCGGGTGAAGCAGGCCGGCCAGTTCTATCGCGGTGCGCGGTTCGGCCAGCTGCGCGAACACCGGGGTGCCGAGGTGCTGGATGTTCGCCACCTTGATGATCTCCGGCTCGGCGGCGGCTTCGACCCAGACACTGAGCCGGCTCAGGGCCTTGACGATGCGCCTGACCACCAGCTCCTGCTCGCTCCGGTCCTTGTCGCTCGAGAGCAGCTTCTGCGCCAGGTGATCGTCAACCGCGGGGTCGGAGCTCCGCCGGGTCGAACCGGCCAGGCCGACGGTGGTGACCCCCCGGCCGACGCATCGCACCAGGAGTTCGGGGCTGGCCCCGATGAAGGCGGCCTCCGGGGTGCCGACACAGAAGTTGAAACAGGAAGGGAAACCCTCACGGATCGCCGCGAAGATCGCTCCCGGGTCATGGGCCGAACCGGACCGGACCTTCACCTCGCGAGCCAGCACGACCTTGGCGATCTCACCCCGTCTGATTCGCTCGACCGCGGCGGCCACCGACTGCTCGAAACGGCCCGGCGAGGTCGTGCTCTCGATCTCGGACCGAAGTGCCGGATGGGGATCGATCAGGCCGAGATTCCCCTGAACCAGGCTGCCGGCCCGGCCGAGCAGGTCGGCGGTGACCCGCTCCGGGTCGATCCCGGGCCCGGTCAGCGCGTTCAGGGACACGAACGCGCCTTCCGGTCCCTTCTGAATCGAAAGCTCGGGCAGGATCATTGCCGCCGGCTCGAACGAAGACCAGGCCGGACTGACGGCGCCGCCGTCGCTGAAGGCGAAGCCGCCCGTCCAGACGAGGCCGGTCGTGGGCCCCGACTCGGTGCTTCCACGGATTATCGCTTCGCCGGACAGGTGGGCACATTCCGCTGCTGCTTCCCGGAAGCGGTCATCGCCGTGGGCGATTACCGAGTGGGCGCGGCCCAGGGCGGCCAGGGAGAAGTCCCGCTCCGGCTCCTGCCAGCAGAACCACGGGTCGACTGCGCGGCGCGAAGCGAACACCGTGGCGACGGGGTCGGCGCATTCGATTTCAATCGTGACCGACGCCACGGTCGGGCGATCCCGCGAACAACCGGTGACGACGGCCTCGCCCAGCAGAGATTCGAGCCTGCCCGAGTCGAGGCGGAGTGCGGTCAAACGCTGCCGCGTGCGAGCGCCACTTCCCCGGTGCGCACCATCTCGAGCAGGCCGTGGGGACGCAACATGCTCTCGAAGGCCTCGATCTTGTCATGAGAGCCGGTGACCTCGACGATCAGTGCCTTGCGCGAGACATCGACGATCTTCGCCCGGAAGATCTCAGCGAACTGGACGATCTCGGCCCGGTTCTCCACCGCCGCCGAGACCTTGAACAGGGCCATCTCACGGGCGACGGTCTCCTCTGGCTCCATGTCACGGATCTTGAGTACGTTGATCAGCTTGTGCAGCTGCTTGGTGACCTGATCGATCGGGTGAACCGCCCCGTCTATGGTCAGGGTGATGCGGGAGATATTCGGGTCGTCCGTGGGACCGACCGCGAGCGTGTCGATGTTGAACCCGCGCCTCGAGAACAGTCCCGCAACCCGGGCGAGGACGCCCGGCCGGTTTTCCACCAGGATCGAGAGCAGGTGCTTGCGCCCCGAAAGAGCACGGTGGGTCCGCAGATCCTCGAGCCTGACCATCTCCGCGCCGGCCATCAGCCGACCATGTCCCTGGCGGCACTGCCGGCCGGGATCATCGGGTAACAGTTCTCGCGCGGGCTCACCCGCACGTCGAGCAGAGCCGGGCCGTCTGCATCGAGGGTCGCCTGCATCATCTCCTCGAGGTCGGCCTCGTCCTCGCAGCGAAGGCCCTTGGCGCCGAATGCCTCGGCCAGCTTGACCCAGTCGGGGCTGGGGCCGTTGGTGACCCCGCTGTAACGCTCGGACCAGAAGAGTTCCTGCCACTGGCGGACCATGCCCATGTAGCCGTTGTTCATCAGAAAGACCTTTACCGGCACGTCCTCGTTGACCGCCGTGGCAAGCTCCTGGACGTTCATGATCAGGCTGCCGTCTCCGGCGACGCACACGACCTGCTCGTCCGGGAGGGCGACCTTGGCGCCGATCGCGGATGGCAGGCCGAAGCCCATGGTGCCGAGCCCGCCGGAGTTGATCCAGCGGCGGGGCTCATTGAAACCGTAGTACTGGGCGACCCACATCTGGTGCTGGCCGACGTCCGAAGTGACGATCGCGTCCCCCCCGGTCACCTTGTGCAGGGTCTCGATCATGAACTGCGGTTTGACCTCCCCGTCTTCGCCCGGCTCGTAGGAGAGCGGGTAGTCCTTCTGCCAGGCGTCGATCCGGCTCCACCACCCTTCCAGCCGGGTCGGGTCGGTCTGCAGCGACTTGTACTCGTGGGTCAGCTTGGGCAGGACCTTGCCCGCGTCGCCGACGATCGGGATGTGGGCGGGCACATTCTTTGAGATCTCGGCCGGGTCTACGTCAATATGGATGAACTTCGCGCCCGGGGCAAACTCGTCCAGCTTTCCGGTGATCCGGTCGTCAAAACGGGCCCCGACCGCTACGATCAGATCGGCTTCGTCCATCGCGTAGTTGGCAGCCCGGGTTCCGTGCATGCCGAGCATGCCGAGCCACTGCTCGTGATCGGCCGGAAATCCGCCGAGACCCTTCAGGGTCGAAGTGACCGGGAACCGGTCTGACATGCAGAGCTCACGCAGCTCAGCCGAGGCATCGGCATTGATGACACCTCCTCCCGAATAGATCACCGGCCGCCTGGCATTGGCCATGGCCTTGGCCGCTATCCGGATCTGCTTGAGGTTCCCTTCGACGCTGGGCCGGTAGCCCGGGAGCTCGACCGGCGCGGTCGGCGGGCTGTATTCGATCTCCTCCCGCGAGAGGTCCTGGGGAACGTCGATCAGGACCGGTCCGGGCCGGCCGGTTGAGGCGATCTGAAAGGCCTCGTGCACGTACTGCGGAATTTGGTCGGCTTCGGTCACCAGCATTGAATGCTTGACGATCGGCAGGGTTATGCCGACGATGTCGGCCTCCTGGAAGCCGTCGGTCCCGATCAGCTCGGTCCGGACCTGGCCGGTCACGAAGACGGTCGGCACCGAATCCATCATCGCGTCGGCGATCGCGGTGACCAGGTTGGTCGCACCCGGGCCCGAGGTGCCGAACGCGACCCCGACTCGTCCCGAAGCGCTGGCGTAGCCCTCGGCGGCGTGTCCGGCCGCCTGCTCGTGCCGGGCCTGGACGTGGCGCAGGTCGGCGTCGACCAGCGCGTCGTAGGTGGGCAGGTTCGCGCCACCGGGGATACCGAAGATGTGGTCGACACCTTCGGCCCGGAGTGATTCCATCAATGCGTCAGCGGCTCTCATCGGAAATCGATCCTACCAGCGGGTTCAGTTCCCCTGGGCGACCGAAAGCGCGCCGCCTTCGAGTTCGCCGGGATTCCATTTCGTTTTCGGTGTGATCGCGCGCTGGATGATCCGGTCCCGGTTTGCGGCGACGATTCCGAACACCGACTGGACCAGTTCGACGCCCAGTGGATGTGGCTCGAGGCCCAGGTCGAGCAGCTTCTGATGAGAAGCGTTGTAGTAGTGGTGCTCCAGTTCTACCCGCGGATTGGGGAAAGTCTCGACCGAGACCTCATATCCGGCCTCGGCGCCGCACTGCTTGACCAGCTCGGCGAGCTCTGAAACCGAGAACTGCTCGGTGAACTGGTTGAAAACCCGGTACTCGCCCCGGTCGGCCGGACTGAGGGCCGCCAACTCGACGCAGCGCAGCGTGTCCTTGATGTTGAGATAGCCCCTCGTCTGCCCGCCCGCCCCGTACACGGTCAGCGGGTGTCCTACCACCGCCTGGACGCAGAAGCGATTGAGAACCGTGCCGAAGGTCTCGTCGTAGTCGAAGCGGGTGACCAGGCGATCGTCCAGGCCCGACTCGTTCGTCTCGACGCCGTAGACGACACCCTGGTTCAGGTCGGTGGCCCGCAGCCCCCAGACCCTGCTGGCGAAATGGATATTTGTCGAATCGTGCACCTTGGAAGCGTGGTAGAGCGAGGCCGGGAGCTTCGGAAAAGGAAGGGTGTCCTTGCGCCCGTTGTGCTCGATCTCGATGAATCCCTCCTCGATATCGATGTTCGGGGTGCCGTATTCGCCCATCGTCCCCAGCTTGATCAAGTGGGCATCGGGAACCCGGTCCCGCATCGAAAACAGGAGATTCAGGGTTCCGATCACGTTGGTCTGCTGGGTCTCGACCGCAGTCCTGCGAGAGCGCATCGAATACGGAGCCGAGGGCTGCTCGCCGTAATGGATCACCGTTTCCGGCAGGGTCTCCGCGATCACCCGGTCCAGGAACTCGGCATCCTCGATACAGCCGATCCTGGCCTCGATCAGGTTCCCCGAGACACTGTGCCAGGCCTCGATGCGGTCCTCGAGCGAGGCGATCGGGGTCAGCGAGTCGGTCGACTGCTCCAGGTGCCATCGCCGCCGGGCGAAGTTGTCGACCACCGTGACCTCATGGCCGCGGTCAGAGAAACGCATGGCGGTCGGCCAGCCGAGGTAGCCGTCGCCACCGAGTACGAGAATTCGCATAGGCGCCGAGATTACCGGAAGCCCGAACAATCTAGGATCACCTCGATGCGACTGACCGTCCTCATGCTGATCATCCTGGCGGGCCTCTTCCTGAGGGTCGATCAGGCCTGGCAGGGCGCCGAGGAGAACCTCCCCGACTCGGCCGCGTACGAGCGCATAGCCCGCGGCGTCAGCCAGCAGGGAGAGTTCGAGCAGCGCGGCCCCGGAACACCGGCGTACCCTCAGCCCGCGTCCAACTACAGCCCGGGCCTCCCCCTGCTCACCGCCGGGATCTTCGAGCTGACCGGTGGCGACAGTGCCCGCACCGCACGCATTCTCCTTGCCCTGGTGGCCACCCTTGCGATTCCGCTCAGCTGGCGCCTCGCATGTCGGCTGGCAGGAGAGACCGCCGGACTCGCCGCGGCCGCGATCACCGCGTTCTACCCGACCCTGATCGCCGATTCGGGCATGCTGCTCACTGAACCACTGGCCGGGACCCTGTTGACGGCGGCACTGCTCGCCGTTCTATGGGCCCGCGAACGAAACAGTCCGTTCCGCTGGGTCCTGCCCGGGGTGCTACTCGGTCTGACCAGCCTGGTCCGGCCCGAGGCGCTGCTGATCGCGGCCACGCTCGCCGTGGTGCTGTTCATCATCGACAGCCGGGCCGGAATCCGGGCGGCCCTGGTTCCGGTAGCGGTCATGACTGCCGCCGCGGCGCTTGTCGTCTCCCCTCTCGTTGCCCGGGACCTTCCGCAAACCGGGCGACTCGTGCCGATCTCGACCGGCGGCGGCCAGACCCTCTTCACCGGCAGCTACTTCGCTTCCCGGGGTGACCCGATCGATGTCATGCCTCGAATCCTCCGAAGCAATCCATCGCTCAACGCGAAGCTCAACCGTCAGAACCGGCGAAGTGGTGAAGGGCCGGAGTCGGTCACACCGGAGAGGGTGCTGACCTTGCTAGCCGCACGCCGCCATCCCGGCGTTTCAACCGACGCGGCGCTGTCAAGAATGGGCCGCGATGCCTATCTGGCGAAGCTGCGCAGCGATCCGACCGGGCTGGCCGGCTACCTGACGGCAAAAGCGGGCCGGATCTGGTGGCGCGGCCGGTGGGCGTTGATCGACTCACCTGCCGGGCGCATTCTGCACCGCGGGGTGGTTTTCGCGTTCGTCGTCGGTCTGGTCACGCTGGCGATCCGACGCCGGCCCGAATTCTGGATTGTCGGAGCACCCGTCCTCTCGGCGACTGTGATCGGGGCACTGCTGGTGGCATCTCCGCGCCGGGTCCTGGCGCTCTGGCCACTCGTCGGCGCGGTAGCCGGAGTCGGGCTATCCGGCATGCTCCAACTTGCGTCGCACGCCGGAAGCAACCTTCCCCGGACGGTTCCCATAGCCTGACCGCCCCCGATGCCCGCCCACCAGAGCCCGATCCGGTCGCACTCCGGCGATAGCCGGCCGGCCGCTGCAGACACCGCGGCGACCCCCGGTCGCGCCTTCGCCCGCCTTGTCGGCCGCTTTGGACGCGGTCCGCTGATCATCCTGCTGGTGATTCTGGCGGTCGGGTTCGGTCTGCGCCTGGAAAAGGTCGTGAACCCCCTGGCCGAACCCGGAGACGACGCTCTCGCCTACCGGGCCCTGGCGGAGTCGCTCTATCTCGACGGCACCTACGGGCCGTCCGAATTCGAATACCGGAGCGACTGGTCACCGGGCGCGCCACTCATCTACGCCGGCTCCTATTTCCTGACCGGGGGTGTGCGGGATGGAGTCGCCCGGGGAGCCGAAGCGCTGCTCGGCACCGCGGCGATCCTGGTCGTGTTCCTCCTGACCGCCCGGCTCACCCGGTCACGCGACGGCCCAGCCTCCCGGGAACAGGTACGGGCAGCGATGGTGGCTCCGCTGCTGGCGGCCGGGATGGTCGCCGTCTACCCGCCGTTCATCCACTCCACCGGTGCACTGATGAGTGAGCCACCCGCGATTTTCACCCTGCCGGCCGCGGTGCTCGCATTCCTCTGGGCAGACTCCCGCCGCTCCCCGTGGGCCTGGGTCGTCCCGGGCCTACTGTTCGGCGCAACCGCGCTGATCCGCCCCGAATACCTTGCGGTCGCCTTTGCCTTCGGCATCCTGTTGCTGATCCGCCTGGGGCTCAACCGGGGCCTGAAGCGGACGCTCACCGCCGCGCTGGTTTTCGCGGCGGCGGTACTGCTGCCGATCATCCCCTGGAGCATTCACAACTACGTCTCGCTCGACCGGGTGGTGCCGATTTCGACCGGCAGCGGAAAGGCGCTGTTCGTCGGCACCAGCCTTCCCGACGACGGCGAATACCATCGCGTCAAGGCGTCCCTTCTCGAGCGCTACACCGGCCGGGACCTCCCTCCCGGCTCAGACGAGCTCGACCGGGTGAACCCGGTGCCCCTGTTCGACCGGGCAGCCTCCCGTTATCCCGAGCTCTCGCGCGACGCAGCCCTCGGAAAGATCGGCCGGGAGAACCTGGACGAGTACCTCGGAGCCGACCCGCTGGGGTATCTCGCGATGACCGTGAGAAAAGTCGGGCGAATGTGGAGCAGCGGGGTCGGCGAGGCGATGTCGAGCCCGGCCGGCGCGGCGGTACAGAAGCTGCTCGTATTGCTGGGGGTCGCCGGCCTCGCGGTTCTGGCCTGGCGGAGGCGCTGGGAGGGCATCGCGATCGCCATACCGATCCTGACCGTCACGGCGGTAGGCGCCGCCACACTGGCGCCGGCCCGCCGGAACGAAATCCTGATGACCCTGGTTCTGCCGCTGGCCGCCGTAGCCTTGACTGAGGCCGGCGCCTGGATTGCCGGCCGCCGACACGCCGAACCCACACACGACATGGACCCGACATGACCTTCGCCTCGATATTCCCGGCCGAACTGACGGCACTGAGGGCAACCGGCCTGGTGATCGCCTTCCTGATCATCGCGTTCACACTCGTCAGGCGGCGGACGCTGCGCAACGCCGATGTGCTGCTCCTCCTCGGCGCCGGGGTCGGCCTGGCAATCGTCTCCGGGACGGAACTGACCGACCGGCTTCTCTCCGCACTGTCTTTCGAGCGCGGAAACGGTGGCCGGATCCTCGGGCTCGCGGTGATCGCGATCCTGGTCCTCTTCCTGATGGCCATGCGCGCGCTTTCGGTGGGAGCACGGAATTCACGCCAGATGTCGGCGGTGCTCGAAGGCCTCACCTCCGAGCAATTCCGTCTCGACGGCTACCGCGAAAGGTTTCGCAACCGGATCGCGGTCGTGATCCCGGCCTTCAATGAAGCCGACAACGTCGGCTACGTGCTCGACCAGATCCCGTCCGAGGTCTGTGGCCTGCCCACCGCCACCCTCGTCGTGGATGACGGTTCGCGCGACGGGACCGAGGAAGTCGCCGCGGCACACGGCGCCGTCGTCGCCCGCCACGTGGTCAACCGGGGCGGTGGCGCGGCGCTCCGCACCGGCTACCGTCTGATGGTCGACTCCGAAGCCGTTATGGTGGTCACCCTCGACGCCGATGGTCAGCACCTGCCGGCCGAAATGCCGATTCTGGTCCAGCCGGTGCTCGACGGCGAGGTCGATGTGGCGCACGGCTCCAGAGTGCTCGGCCATGCCGAGGAAAACCATTTCGCCCGGGAGATGGGGATCGTCTTTTTCAACCGGCTGGTCTCGTTCATCACCCGGACCCACGTGACCGACTGCTCGAACGGCTATCGGGCCGTTCGCACCTCGGCGCTGCCCCAGCTCGTGCTGAAACAGGAGCAGTTCCACACTTCGGAGTTCATGATCGAGGCGATCAAGCGGGGCGTGCCCGCCAAGGAGGTCCCGGTCACGGTCGAGCAGCGCCTGCACGGCAGTTCCAAGAAGCCCGCGGTATTCCGCTACGGGGTCGGCTTCACCAACGCGATCATGCGAACCTGGCTGCGCTGAGCCGGGACCGCCGGCCGATTCAGCGCGGTGGCATCCTGGTCTCTTCCGGGTCAGGCAGATAGAGGTCGGTCCCGCAGCGGGGGCATACCTGGACGTAGAGCTTGAGAATCTTGCCGCAGGTAGGACACTTTCTTTCAGGCTCGGTGATCTCGTTGCGATAGAGGATCACTGCGACCAGGCCGAGGATCGGCAAGACCAGTCCGACCAGAAACCAGATCAGGAACGAACCGCCTTTCGCGCGGCCGATGATCCCGGTCGAGAGACCGAAAAGCACCGCCAGCAATACCCACTCGTAGCCCACGGCAGCCCCCTAGCCGATCGGCCGGTGTGAGCCGCCCTGTTCGTACCGTTGCGGATCCAGGACGCCGGGACGGCCGATCGATCCGAGTTCGGAAAGATCACGGCTGAACGGCAGGCTGGCGGTCCAGTCGACCACCGCTCGGATCTTCCGCGAGAGGCCGGGGATCTGGCTCATATGGTACGAGCGGGCCATCCACCAGGCAGGGAACCCGTGGAAGTTGCGGTTGCCGATCCGGCCGACCGCTTTGTAGCGGCCGAGGTTCACGAACGCCGCCCCGCCGCGGTACCTGAACTCGATCGGTGAATCGATCCCGATGCCGACCGCCGAGGCGATGTTGGTAGCGACCACCGGCGCCTGGCGGACCGCGTGCTGGGCGGTCGGCGGACAGATCCCGCCGGCCGGGTCCGGAACGGCCGCGCAGTCACCCAGCGCCCAGACTTTCTCCATGCCCTCGACCCGGAGACAGGAATCGACCTTGACCTTGCCGCGATCATCGAGCGGCACGTGAAGCTTCTTCAGGCTCGGGTGCGGAACGACACCGGCGGTCCAGACCACGGTTCTCGAGGGAAGGGATTCGCCGGTCGAGATCGTCGCCGACGTCGCTGTCACCTCTTCCAGTGTCGTCCCGAGCTTGATGTCGATCCCTCGGCCACGGAGTTCCTTGACCGTGTACGCAGCCAGGCTCAGGTCGATTTCGGGCAGGACGCGATCCGCGGCTTCGACCAGGACCCAGCGCATCCCATGGAGGCGGGCCCGGGGGTAGTGCTGCATCGCATCGGCGGCGAAGTCCTGGAGTTCCGCCAGGGCCTCGAGTCCGGCGTAGCCACCTCCGACGAAAACATAGGTCAGCAGCTGGTCTCGGAGACCGGGGTCCTCGGTCGCGTTGGCCATTTCCAGGGTCTCGATGACCCGGTTGCGCAGGTAGATCGCATCAGCCAGGCTCTTGAATCCGACCGCATGCTCGCTCAGGCCCGGTATCGGCAGGAAACGCGAAATCGAACCCTGCGCGAGGACCAGATGGTCGTAGGGGATGGTCTCGATTTCACCGTTGTGGCCGGTAAAGCCCACCGTTCCGGCCTCGGGATCATGGGAATCGACTACGCCCAGCCGGAGATTGGCCCGCTTGAGGATGTCGCGCAGTGGGGTGACCACGTGCCGGGGCTCGAGCGTGCCGGCCGCCGCCTCGGGCAGGAACGGGGTGTAAAGAAGGAAATTGACGTCGTTGACCAGGCTGAGCCGGGCAGACTGGCGGGGCAGCACCGCTTCGAGGACGCGCGCGACCGTCGCGCCGCCGAATCCGCCACCGGCTATGACGATGTTCCAAGCCACGTCGGCGAGTATATGCCCGGGCCGCAGCATCAGGACCAACCCGGCGGAGGTTCGTGCAGGCCGATTCCGGCGGAGTGGCCTTGCTCTACGATATAGGCATGGTCAGGGAAATCCAGGGTCGTTCAGGGGCCGCGAACGCCCTTGGCTTGAGAGTGTGCCTGGCCCTGGTTTTCGTCCCGATTCTGTTGTTCACGGCTCTCGACTCCCGCGCTGCAGGGGCGAGCCCCTCCGAACCGGTGGCGCAGCCGGTCAAAGCGCAGCCCGGCACGATCACGTCTTCCTGGGACCGCAGCGATCTCGTGGCAGCCCGACCCGCGCAGGGCCCGGCGGTTCCTGATCCCGGCTTCGACCGGGCACTGCTTCCGGACGCGTCGCTGTCGGGTGCCACCGGTGACTTCCTGCCCGGGAACGTGAACGCCTGGCCACAGCGCGTCCACGGGAAGGTCTTCTTCCTCTCCGGCGAGGATGCGTTTTCCTGCTCCGGGACCCTGGTCAGCTCACGGCGGAAGAACGTGGTTTTCACTGCCGGTCACTGCGTTTACGACCGAGAGACCGGCGAGTTCGTCTCCAGCCTGATCTTCATCCCCGCCTACCGCGACGGCGAGGCGCCGCTCGGCACCTTCGCCGCGACCAGTCTGCTGACCACCGCGGGCTGGATCAACGACGGCTCGTTCAGCTACGACATCGGCGCGGTCGCCCTTGCAGGCAAGCCCGAAAACGAGTTGGGCTCACGCCGGATCGCCTTCGATCTCGACCCCGCAGAACGCTCCTGGACCATCTACGGATATCCCGACAACCCGGATCCACCCTACGGCGGCGGCCAACTGGTCGCGTGCGACGCGAAGACCGCTACCCGGGACATCGGTGTTCCGGCCACCATCGGCGCCAAACCCTGCCTCATGGAACAGGGATCGAGCGGCGGCGGCTGGATCACCGATGGCAAGTACCTCAACTCCGTTGTCAGCTACGGCTACTGTGACACGGAACCGGAACTCTGCGGCCTGATTTTCGGCCCCTTCTTCTCCAGCGCGGCCAAAGCGCTCTACACCGATCCCTCGATCGGCGGTTCGATCACCCCCGGAGTCAAGTTCAAGGCCAAGCCCCCGAAGAAGGTCCGCAAGAGGAAGGTCAAGTTCCGGCTCGCGGGTTCGGGCAGCACCCCGGTCGGCTTCCGCTGCAGGCTTGATCAGCGGCTGTTCGTCGATTGCTCGAACAAGGTCACGATAAGCCGCCTTTCGCCCGGGCGGCATGCGTTTCGCGCCCGCTCGAAAGACCAGACCGAGCGCCAGAGCTCCAGGACCCTGACCTGGAAGTTCAGGGTCAAGAGGAAGTAGCGCTCAGAGCCCGAGGTCACGACGGAGGAGGCGCGTTACCTCCTTGCCGTCGGCCCGGCCCCGGGTCGCCTTCATCACCGCCCCGACCAGCGCTCCGATCGCCTTTTCGTTGCCCGACTTCACCTGCTCCGCGGGCTTCGGGTTCTCTTCGATCACTGTCGCCACGATCGCCTCGAGTTCGCCGGAATCGGAGATCTGCTCAAGGCCCCGCTGCTCGACCACCCGCTGCGGTTCCGCTCCGTCGGCGACCATCTCGGCGAGCACTTCCTTGGCCGAGGCATGGGAGATCCGTTTCGAGCCGACCATCAGGACCAGCGCACCGAGAGCATCCGGCTCGACCCTGCTTTCACCGAGAGCCCGATCGTCCTGCTTTCTGAGCTCGGCCGCGAACTCACCGGTGACCCAGTTGGCTGCCACCCGAGGTTCGACGTTCGCGTCATGGCCGATCACGCCTTCGAAGAACTCGGCCCATTCGACGTCGAACGACAGCAGCAACGCTGCACTGTCTGAAACGCCCAGCTGCTCGCGATAGCGCCGGGCGCGGGCGGCCGGCAGCTCAGGGAGCGCCTCGGCCGCCGCCTCGAGCATCTCGGCGGTCGGTACCACGGGGACCAGATCCGGCTCAGGCAGGTATCGGTAGTCGTGAGCCTCCTCCTTCGAACGCAGCGAGTGAAGCTCTCCGGTGGCCGGGTCGAAGTGCAGCGTCTCCTGGACGACCTTCCCGCCTGAAGCGACCAGTTCCTTTTGCCGCTCGATCTCGGCCTCGATCCCCCGCTCGATGTATCGGAACGAGTTCATGTTCTTCATCTCGGTCTTGGTCCCGAGCCGGTTTGAACCGGCCGGCCGGATCGAGACGTTGGCATCGCAACGGAGGCTGCCCTCCTCCATGTTGACGTCAGAGACCCCGAGCTGTTTGATCGTCGCCCGGAGCAGCTGGCCCCACTCGCGCACCTGGGCACCGCTCTTCAGATCTGGCTCGGTCACGATCTCGACCAGCGGGGTGCCGCCGCGGTTGAAATCGACCAGCGACGCGTCCGAGCCCTGGATCCGACCGCTTTCGCCGACGTGGATCATCTTCGCCGCGTCCTCTTCGAGATGCGCCCGGTGTATGCGTACCTCTCCGAGCCTTCCCGCACCGGCGATCGGAATATCGAACTGACTGATCTGGTAAGCCTTCGGACTGTCCGGGTAAAAGTAGTTCTTGCGGTGGAAGATCGATCGCGGCGCTACCTCGCAGTCGAGCGCGGCGGCGATCAGAAGCGCGTATTCAATCGCCTTGCGGTTTGGTACCGGGAGGACGCCGGGGTGAGCGAGGCATACCGGGCAGGTATGCACGTTGGGTTGGTCGCCGAACGAAAGCTCGCAGCCGCAGAACATCTTGGTCCTGGTTGAGAGCTGGACATGAATCTCAAGCCCGATCACCGCTTCCATCGCGCCCGAATCGCTCATGCTCCGGGCCCGGCCGGCGACTGCTCGTACTCGAATGCGCCCTCCAGCGCGAACGCCGCTTCCAGCAGGCGTTGTTCGGCAAAGGCCGGAGCGGCAATCTGGAACCCGACCGGCAGCTCGGGCCCTCCGCCTGCCGGCTCGGCACTGCCGGCCGGAATCGAGATCGCCGGGATCCCGGCCAGCGACATCGGCACCGTAAACAGGTCGCTGAGATACATCGACCAGGGATCGTCGGTCTTCTCCCCCAGGCCGAACGCGACCGTGGGGCTGGTCGGAGTGATCACGAAATCGACCTTCTCGAACGCGGCCGCGAAATCCCGCACGATCATGGTGCGGACCCGCTGCGCGCGTCCGTAGTAGGCCTCGTAATAGCCCGACGAAAGGGCATAGGTCCCGAGCATTATCCGTCGCTTGACTTCCGGCCCGAAGCCGTCACCGCGGGTCTGCTCGTACATCGAGATCAGGTCGGCGTCGCTTTCGCGAATCCCGTAACGGACTCCGTCGTAGCGGGAGAGATTGGTCGAGGCCTCTGCCGGGGCGAGTACGTAATAGGCGGATATGCCGTGGTCGGAATGAGGAAGCTCGATCGCGTCGACCGATCCGCCGAGGCGCTCGACCGTAGCGATCGCGTCTTCGAAGACGGCGGCCACCCCTTCCTCCATCCCCTGGCCGAGCAGGTCTGCCGGAACACCGAAGCGCAGCCCTTTCAGATCGGTCTGCGACGGGAGCCTGATCCCGCCGTCTATGCCGACCGAGGTCGAGTCCCTCTCGTCCCGGCCTTCGAGCCGGGAGAGCATCAGGGCCGCATCGGTCACGTCGCGGGTCAAGGGGCCGGCCTGGTCCAGGGAGGACGCAAAGGCAATCATCCCGTAGCGCGAAACCGCCCCGTAGGTCGGCTTCAGGCCCACGATCCCGCAAAGCGCCGCCGGCTGCCGGATCGAGCCTCCGGTATCGGTACCGACCGCCCAGGGCGCGAGTCCGCCGGCCACAACGGCGGCCGAGCCTCCGGACGAACCGCCCGGCACCCTTCCACGGTCCAGCGGATTGAGCACCGGGCCGAAAGCCGAATTCTCGTTGGATGAGCCCATCGCGAATTCGTCCATGTTCGTCTTGCCGAGTATCGGCATGCCGGAGCCGGCCAGCCGCGAAACCGCGGTCGCCGTATACGGGGGCAGATAGCCCTCCAGGATCCGTGAAGCTGCCGTGGTCGGAACGCCGGCGGTGCAG
Source organism: Acidobacteriota bacterium (assembly GCA_041821645.1). GTDB lineage: Bacteria > Actinomycetota > Thermoleophilia > Solirubrobacterales > 70-9 > 67-14. Next base: position 7,311 of record JBGUDX010000003.1, on the reverse strand, counting down.
AAGATGTCCTTGACCGCGACCGGCACTCCCGCGGTGCCGCCGTCCGATGCTGGGTCCGCCTCCGCGGATGCCGAGACCGGATCGGCCTTCCAGAGGTAGGCGTTCAGGTCGTCTCCCGCGACCCGGGACAACCAGAAGTCAAGGCATTCGGATGCGCTGACCCGACCCTGAGCGATCATCCCGGCCGTCTCGGTCGCCGTCGCTCTGAGCAGTTCGCTTTCGGCCGAGGTCACGCTTCGGCCTGCGGCGACGGGACACGGAAGGCACCCTCGTACGGGTCTGGAGCCCCTTCGAGGGCACGCTCGCGGTCGAGACTGCGGCGTGGCTCATCGTCGCGCAGCACGTTCTCGAGTGGAACGACATGCGAGGTTGGTTCAACCCCCTCAATGTCGATTTCGGCCAGGCGATCCACATGATCGAGGATTGAAGAGAGCTCGCGTCCGAGCAGATCGACTTCGTCGTCAGTCAGCCTCAGTCGCGAAAGCCGCGCCACATGCAGCACCTGTTCCCGCTCGATCACGGTGCGAGTCTATTTGAGCCGGGTACCGGGACGGCGGCCCGCAGGCCGCCCGACGGGTCAGTTTTCCCGGGCGACGCTGCGCCAGCCGGCGGCTGTCATGACCAGGCAGGCGGCGAGGCTGAGGAAGAACCCCGCCTGAAGGCCACCATCGGGCTGCCAGATGACCTCGAACAGCAATATCACCGCGACCAGGCTCACCAGAGTGCTGAGAAACGTCTCGAATGTGATCGGCACATCTGTCCGGCTGCTTCGGGCTACGATCACCGGCAGGATCAGGCCTCCGGCGGCCGCAGCGACCAGCAACAGGTCGAGCAGGTTGACCGAATGAAGGGCCGATTCGCCGTCGGAGAAATCGAGCATCAGCCCGATGACGAGCGCTCCGCCGCAGGCCGCGATCAGCCACTCTCCGGGATGAACTCTGTGCAATTCCAATTCTCCTCCTGTGCTCGGGAACGGGTCTGGCGCCGGGGCTCCCCGGCGCAGGCTATCGCCCCGGCCGGGTCCGGCCGCCGCTCAGCCTCCCCCGCCCCGTCCCTGCGAGGTCTTCGGCGGGGCCGTTCCCGATCTGCCGGTCGGCCTGGCCAGTGGACGCTTGCCGAACTTGCCCGAAACCAGCAGATTCGAGAGATGCCCCCCGGCGACTATCGTCACCGCACACAACAGGGCCAGGTACGGCGCCGGCTCCCTTCCTGCTCCCTCCCAGGGCGGGAACAGGAGACGGAACGCGATCAGGATGAACGCGCCGGCCCCGAGCGCTACGAGCAGCGCCCCGGCCTTCACCGGCAGCCGCATGCGCCTGGCCGCCAGAATGGGCAGGGTCACAGTGACGACCGCGGTCAGCATCAGGTAGAGGTCGATCCAGCCAAAAGAGACCCAGGCATCAAAGGTCCGGCCCATGCCCACGCCGACCGCCTCATCTGACACCGGCGCCGAAGACTGGATGTTGAACCACCCCCTGAACATCAGATAGAACAGGAACAGGCCCGCGCCCGCCGCCAGAAGCAACCCGAGATCCAGCCGCAGGCGGGTCCCGCGCGCCGATCCGCTCCCTGAAGATCCCCTGGCACCTGATTTCAGCGATGCCGGGGGCCGCCGGGCGCCCCGCCGGGGACCACCGGAACGGGAAGCAGGCTCGGGCACCGGACTCAGCCGCCGGCTCCGGCCGCGGCCAGCGTGTTCACCATCAGCATCGCAATCGTCATCGGGCCCACACCTCCGGGGACCGGAGTGATCACTCCTGCAAGCTGGGCCGCGGCCGCGAAGTCGACATCCCCTTTCAGGCCGTCCGCGGTCCGGTTCATACCGACGTCGATCACAACGGCACCAGGCTTGACATGCGCGGCGCCGATCAGCTCCGGCACGCCGACCGCCGCGACCAGGACGTCGGCCCGGCGGCAGACGCCGGCCAGGTCACGGGTCCTGGAGTGGCAGACGGTCACCGTCGCGTTCCGGCCCAGCATCAGATTCACAAGCGGCCGCCCGACCAGATTCGAGCGGCCGACGATCACCGCCTCCGCCCCTTCCAGCTCCACCTCTTCGTGATCGAGCAGTTCGATCACCCCGGCGGGCGTGCAAGGCACCAGCCCGGGCCGGCCGCCGGCCAGAAGGCCGACGTTGGTCGGCGTGAGCCCGTCTACGTCTTTGGCCGGATCGATCGCGCTGACCACGGCGTCCGGATCGATCTGATCGGGAACCGGCAGCTGGACCAGTATCCCGTGAACCGCATCATCGCTACTCAGGTCCCCGATCAGGCCCAGCAGCTCCTCCTGAGGCGTATCGGCCGGCAGACCGTGGTGGACCGATCTCATCCCTGCCTCCTCGCAGGCCCGGTGCTTGTTTGCGACGTAGATCTCCGAAGCCGGGTCCTCCCCGACCAGGACGGTGGCCAGGGTCGGCACGTCACCGCCGCCATCCACGAAATCCGCCACGTCGGCCGCGACCTTTTGCCGTACCTCCTGTGAGACCTGCTTGCCGTCAATGATCTTTGCCGTCAATTGCTCACCTCTTCTTGATCGGTGCGTACTCGGCCATCAGCTTTCGCTCGGTGCCATCGCTCGCGAATCGGACGATGATCACGCCACCGGGCTCGGCGCCGACCACGACGCCGTCGCCGAACGATGCGTGGGCCACGTCGTCGCCGACCGCCACTTCGACCGGGGTCGACGGCCGGATCGGATCGGGCGCCCCGCCGGGACCCCCCGGGGCGATGCCCGGTGCCTGATAGCTCCTGACCTCGCCCCCGGCCGAGCGGCCACCGCCCACCGCCGAGGCACCGACCGCCGTTCCCTGATGATGAGTGAGCCCGGGCGGCAACTCATCCAGAAAGCGCGACGGAACGGTCGCCTCGGCCTGCCCGCCGTAGATCCGGCGTGAGCGTGCGCCGGTCATGTACAGCCGTTCGCGGGCCCTGGTGATGCCGACGTAACAGAGGCGTCGCTCCTCCTCTTCCTCGCCCTCGTCGAGTGCCCGTGAGTGGGGAAAGACCCCGTCCTCACAGCCGACGATGAACACCGTGTCGAACTCGAGTCCCTTGGCGTTGTGCAGGGTCATCAGGGTGAGCAGCGACTGGTCGGACTGAAGTTTGTCCTGATCCGTGTAGAGGGATATCTGCTGAAGGAACTCCTCGAGTGGCGGCACGTCGCTTTCGCCCTCGATCTGGCGATTGGTGTCGAACTCGGCGGCGACTGCGATCAGTTCCCGCAGGTTCTCGACGCGGCCCTCGGCCTCAATTGTTCGTTCGGCTTCCAGCGATTCGAAATACCCGGCCTCGACCAGCATCGCCTCGACCAACTCGGCCACGCCTTCCCGCTCGGATCTGGCCCTGAGGCTCGACATCGTGTTCTGGAACTCCGAGACCGCCCGGATCGCCGCCGATGCCAGTCCGGGAACCGACTCGGGCGACTGGGCCACGTCCCAGATGTCCTCCCCGGTGGTGTTGGCGTATGCCAGCAGCCTCGACTGGCTCGTGTTGCCGATGCCACGGCGGGGCGAGTTCACGATCCGGCCGAACGAGACCGAATCGGCCGGGTTGGAGAGATACTGGAGGTAGGCGATCGCGTCTTTGACTTCGGCCCTGTCGTAGAACTTGGTCCCGCCGATCACCTGATAGGCGGTCCCGAAGCGGACCAGCGTGTCCTCGAGCACCCGACTCATCGCGTTGGTCCGGTAGAAGACGGCGATCCCCTCGACCGGCACGCCCTCTTCTTCGCCGAGACGCTCGACCTCGCCCGCAACCCATCGCGCCTCCTCGTGCTCGTCGGCCAGACGGACCACCTCGATCTCACCACCCTGCCCCGCATCGGTCCAGAGCTTCTTCGGCCGGCGGTCCCGGTTCTGCTCCACCACCGCGTTTGCCGCCGAGAGGATCGTCTGGGTCGAACGGTAGTTCTGTTCCAGCTTGATCGCTCGGGCGTCGCCGAAATCCTTCTCGAAATCGAGGATGTTGCGGATGTCGGCATGACGGAAGCCGTAGATCGACTGGTCCTCGTCTCCCACGACGGTCAGGTTCCGGTGTTCGTCACAGAGCAGGTTCAGCAGCCGGTACTGGGCGTGGTTGGTGTCCTGGTACTCATCGACCAGCACGTAGCGAAAGGCTCTGCGCCACCGCTCCCTGACCGACTCGAACAGCTCCAGGACGTTCACCGTCCGGACCAGGAGGTCATCGAAATCCATCGCGTTGTTTTCCACCATGCGCGTTTCGTACAGCGCGTAGACCGAGGCGACCGTGTCCTCGAAGTACGAGCCACCGCGCTCCGAGTAGGAGACGGAGTCGAGCAGCTCGTTCTTGGCCCCGGAGATGGCCGACCGGATCGCCCGGGCAGGGAACCGTTTGGGGTCGATATCCAGCTCCTCCATCACCCGTTTGATCATCCGCAACGAGTCGGATTCATCAAAGATCGTGAACGACCGCGCGTATCCGAGCCGTTCGGCGTCGGCCCTCAGCATCCGGGCACAGGCCGAGTGAAAGGTGGTGACCCACATCGCGTTAGCCCTGGTCCCGACCAGCTCCTCAACCCGCTCCCGCATCTCGGCCGCGGCGCGGTTGGTGAACGTGATCGCGAGGATCTCCCCCGGTCGTGCCCTGCCGGTCGCCAGCAGATTGGCGATCCGGTGGGTGAGCACCCGGGTCTTGCCGGACCCGGCTCCGGCGATCACCAGCAGCGGCCCGTCGCCGTACTCGACGGCCTCGCGCTGGGGAGGGTTCAGGCCCTGGAGAGTGTGTGTCGCGGCCTCCACCAGACGAGGATATATGGCCGTGCGGCGGGCCCGATCGGGCGGGGCCGCGACCCCTGAAGCCGCCGTCCGCAGCGGCGCGGGCGGCTCCGGCTCAGCCGCCGGCCGACGAGCGACCCCGTCGCGGGCCGGTCGGTGAATCCCCGCCATCGGGGCGGTCATCGCCCGAGAGCTCGGCCACCTGGCTCTCCAACTCCATTATCCGGTCCGAGAGTGATTTGACCGCGTCCTGGACCGGGTCGGGTAGGTGAATCCAGTCGGCATCGGGTCCCTCAACCCGGCGTCCCTCGACCTTGACCGGATGGCCGGGATTGCCGACCACGGTAGAGCAAGGCGGCACGTCTTCGACCACGACCGAATTCGCACCGACCTTGGCCCCGTGCCCGACTTCGATCGGTCCGAGCAGCTTGGCCCCGGACCCGATCGTGACGTTGTCCTCCACGGTGGGATGCCGTTTGCCGGCCTGAAATCCGGTGCCGCCGAGAGTCACTCCCTGATAGACGGTGACGTCGTCGCCGATCTCGGTGGTCTCGCCGATCACCACGCCGGCCCCGTGGTCGATGAAGAACCCCTGCCCGATCCTGGCCCCGGGATGTATCTCGATGCCGGTCACCGCCCTGGCGACGTAGGAGATCGCCGAGGGGACGAGCGGGACAGAACGGGAGTGGAGCCGGTGGGCGATCCGGTGTGCGAGTACCGCCTGAACTCCGGGCCAGGTAGCCAGGATCTCGACGGTCGAGGCGTTTGACGTTGCCGGGTCCCGGCCCCGGGCCGCGGCGACGTGTGCCGCTATCTCGTCGGCCAGGTTCATTGTGCGAAGAAGGGAAGTGACATGTAGCGGTCCCCGGAATCGCAGACCACGGTCACGATGCGGCCGCCGGCGAGTTCCGGACGGCCGGCAAGCTCGAGAGCCGCATGGACATTCGCCCCGGCAGAGATCCCGCCGAGAATCCCCTCGGTCCGGGCCAGGGCGCGGGCGGTGTCGAGCGCGTCCTCATCGCTGACCGTCACGATCTCGTCGAGAAGGTCCCGGTCAAGGACCTCCGGCACGAAACCGGCCCCGATTCCCTGTATCCGATGCGGACCGCTGCTCCCGCCGGAGAGAACCGGCGATGAGGCGGGCTCGACCGCGACGATCATCGCGTCGGAGCCCTGCTCCCTGAGGTACCGGGCAACCCCGGTGATCGTGCCACCGGTGCCGACTCCGCAGACGAACGCATCGATTTCCCCGTGGCTGTCGGTCCAGATCTCAGGTCCGGTCGTCCGGTAGTGCGCCACCGGATTAGCCGGATTGGAAAACTGATGCGGGGTGAACCCGCCCCGCTCTTCGCAGAGACGGTAGGCCAGATCGACAGCCTCGTCCATCCCCCCGAGCGACGGGGTTTCCTGAACCTCGGCTCCGTACGCCCTGAGCAGCTTTGCCCGCTCTCGGCTCATCCCCTCGGGCATGGTCAGCACGAGTTCGTAGTCCCGGGCGGCACAGATCATCGCCAGGGCGATCCCGGTGTTGCCGCTGGTCGGCTCGACGATCACCGACTCTCCCCTGACCAGGTCACCGTGTGCTTCCGCGGCCCCGATCATCGCCGCCCCGATCCGGTCCTTGACCGACCCGCCCGGATTGAAGTACTCGAGCTTGGCGCAGACCTCGGCTTCGCGGCCGTGTCCGATCCGGGCCAGCGAGACCAGTGGGGTGCCGCCTACGGTGGCCGAAGCCTGCGGGGCGATCAAATGAAGTACATCCCCGACGCCGCCTCTTCGGTCTCGCGTCTCTCGATGTCGGCAATGGTGGTGCCGCCGAAGACCTCACGCAGCGCGTTGACTCCGTCGGCCCAGATCCCTCCGGCCTCGTCGGCCTCCTGGCCGACCCTTCCATCCAATGCCTGCACGACCTCGAGAACCGTGATCTCGTCGGCCGGCCTGGAAAGCGTGTATCCGCCCTTGCTGCCGCGGTGGCTGCTGAGCAGAGCCGATCGCCGCAGAGTCGAGAAGAGCTGCTCGAGAAACTGGTCCGGGATGCCGCGCCGCTCGGCAAGTTCCTTGACCGGCATCGGACGATCACCGGATCGGGCGAGCTCAGCCATCGCGACCACTGCGTAGCGGGATTTCGAAGTGACCGAGATCACCCTTCAGTTCTACAACACTCGAGCGCTCAAAGGCGACAAAGCAGGTCAGGAATCCGCTGTTTCATCTTCTGTCGCGACGATCCGGCCACTGGCGGCCTCGATCCGGGCCAGGGTCCGCTCCCTTCCCAGGGTCGAAACCGATTCGAAGATCCCCGGTGAAACCGTGGTCCCGGTGATCGCCACCCGAATCGGCTGATACACCTTTCCCGGCTTGAGACCGAGCCGCTCGGGAATCGGCGACAGGGCCCCTTCCACCTGCTCGCGGCTGAATCCGTCGAGCTCCCCCAGGGCGTCGGCGGCGGCGTCGAGGACGCTGCCGGCCTCGCCCTTCATCACCTTGCGCCAGGCCTTTTCGTCGTCAATCGGGGGCTCGAACAGGAACCGGATCAGCGGCCAGACCTCGGCCAGGGTCTGTGCCTTCTCCTGGGCGATGGC
>JBGUDX010000002.1:24507-24833 GCA_041821645.1 Acidobacteriota bacterium | reverse complement strand
GTCCTGCTCACGATCCCACGGGCACTCGATCCGGAGCCTGCGGGTCACCTCATCGAGCCGGGTGATCGCCTCTGCCGGATCCTGCCGCTCACTCATCGCGGGCCGCCGACGGCCATTTCCGGCCGTCCGTTCCGATCAGCCCGAATCGCCCCCGGCCTACTGGCCGGCGGCCTGAGCTGCTGCAGCCTGGGCTGCCGCGGCCTGAGCGGCGGCGGCCTGAGCGGCCGCATCGCCACCGCCCGCCGCGCCGGTCGGTGCGCCGGTCGGTGCGCCGGTCGCCGGATCAATGGCTCCTCCGGGCACGCCCGGAGGCTGAGCGGCAGCCT
>JBGUDX010000002.1:0-24497 GCA_041821645.1 Acidobacteriota bacterium | reverse complement strand
GGCGTCGCCCGGCGGTACCGGACCCTGGGGCAGATTCGACGACCCCTGGCTCAACGAACCCAGCCCGGCGTTTCCGCCCGCCTCCATCGGGGCCGACAGGCCCACCGGGGCGGGACAGGAGAGCGGCGGCTCGGCGTCGGCAGCCCCTTCCTCGTAACAGGCCGGGTCGGCCGTCTCGATTCGGCCATCACCCTCGAAGTTGGCGCAGCGCGAGATGGTGTAGTCGTCGGCACAGAACGTGCGGGAGGTCCACTTCGCGTTGTAGTCGGCCACGAACTCGGCCATCGCCCGCTGCTGCAGGCCCGGCAGCAGCTGCTGGCCGATCTGTTCACGTACCTCATCCAGGCCCGGGGTTTCTCCCGGAGTGACCTTGACCACCTTGAAGACGTAGAACTGGTCCCCGCCCTCGATCGGGCCCACCACGACGTCCTTCTCGGCCGACATGATCTCGCTGCCGGCCGGGTCCGGGAAGGCGCCCTCGGTCGCTACCGTCTTGCCACCCTGGGCCGAACTGCCCTGGGTCGAGTACTTCCTGGCCACGACTGCGAACTGCTTGTCATCGGAGCCCTTTTCGAGCTCGGCCTTGGCCTTTTCGGCGTCGGCCTCGTTGTCGGTCACCACCAGGCGGATGTCGCGTGACTCCGGAGTGGCGAAGTTCTCCTTCGAGGCCTCGTAGAACTTCTCCGCCTCTTCATCGCTGACCTCGGTGATCTCTCCGGTGATCTCGTCCTGGATCTTGGTGCTCAGGACCTGCAGGCGGACCCGCTCCCGGACCTCGTCAACCGTGAAGTTGCTGTCTTTGAGGAACTTCTTGAAAGCGGCTTCGTTCGGGAACTGGTCTCTGCGCACCGTCGCGAACTCGGCCGCGATCTCGCGGTCACTCGCATCGAGCCCCAGTTCGGAAGCCTCTCCGGTGAGCCAGGCGCGATCGAGAAGGTCGCTGATCGCGGCCTCCTTGACCTGGTCGTACTGGGCGTCGCCCGGCTTCGGCTCGGAATCGAGGCCTCCGCGCCGCCAGGTCTGCTCGAAACTGCGGTCGTACTGCTCCTGGCTGATGTTCCCGATCCCGCCGGGAACCTCCTCGACCACGGCAACGTCGCCTGATGGAACGCTGGGCTGGGCGAGCCCCTGATCGATCGCGAAGAACGCGAAAATGAGGACCAGAAGTCCACCAAAAACTGTCAGCCCGAGTTTGCGTGCCCCGCTCATCTAGTGATGCCTCCTGAAGTCAGTCCGTGTCCGGCGATCGCTTACGAATTGGAAAGCATATCTTCCCGGGCCTTCGTGATGCCGGTGGCCAGAGCCGAGATCGCCTCGAGACGTGCCTCAGGGTCGTCAGGGACTCTCAGCGAGACCTCTTCACCGCGCCAGTCGTAGTCGGCACCGTCGACCGCCGAGCGAAGGCCGTCCGCCGCCTCCGAATCGAGCCCGACCCCGCTCACGGTCAGTCGCTTCCCGCGAAACTGGACCGCGCTGGCCCCGGCTGACCCGAGGTCGATCCTGGCCTTCTGGAGGTCGATCAGGTTGACCGACTCGGGGGGCAGCGGGCCGAAGCGATCGAGCAGCTCGTCGGTGATCTGGCGCAGCTCCCCGGATCGCCGGGCGCCGGCGATCCTCCGGTGGACGTCGATCTTGGCGGCCTCGAACGGAATGTAGGAAGCCGGCAGGTAGGCGTCGACGCCAACGTCCAGCCGGACCGGTTCCGGCGGGGCATCCTCACCGTCGCGGCCGGAGAGCTCGGCCACCGCCTCGTCGATCAACTGGCAGTAGAGCTCGAACCCGACCGCGGCAACATGGCCGGACTGCTCGTCACCGAGCAGGTTGCCGGCCCCGCGAATGTCGAGATCGCGCATCGCGATCCTGAAGCCGGAGCCGAGCTCGGTGTGGTCGGCGAGCGTGGCCAGGCGGGTGGAAGCTTCGTCGGTGAGCGACTCCTCGGTCGGGTAAAGCAGATAGGCGTAGGCCCGCTCCCGGGAACGCCCCACCCTGCCCCGGATCTGGTAGGCCTGCGCAAGCCCGAGGTGGTCGGCCCGCTCGACGATCAGGGTATTGGCCGCCGGGATGTCGATCCCCGACTCGATGATCGTGGTCGCGACCAGGCAATCGGCCTCTCCCCTCATGAAGGTCAGCATCGCTTCCTCGAGCTCGGTCTCCTCCATCTGACCGTGGGCGGTCACAACCCTGGTTCCGGGAGCAAGGGCGCGAACCCGCTCGGCCGCCTCGTCGAGTGATTCGACCCTGTTGTGGAGGAAGAAGACCTGGCCCTTCCGGCCCACCTCGCGCCTGACGGCCCTCTCGACCAGCGATTCGTCCCACGGGCCGACGTAGGTCCGGACCGGCCGGCGACCTTCCGGCGGGGTCTCGATCACCGAGATGTCGCGCAATCCTGCCATTGACATCTGCAGGGTCCGGGGGATCGGGGTGGCCGAGAGCGAGAGCACGTCCACCTTGAGCTTGAACTGGCGCAACAGCTCTTTCTGCTTGACCCCGAACCGCTGCTCCTCGTCAACCACGATCAGACCCACGTCCCTGGCCCGAACGTCCCTGGAGAGCAGGCGATGGGTACCGATCAGGACATCTACCTCCCCGGCCGAATAGTCGGCGAGGATGCGCTTCACCTCGGCCGGCTTGTGCAGACGCGAAACCCCGTCGATCCGGAACGGAAGGTCAGCCAGCCGCTCCCGGAAGGTGCCGAGGTGCTGCTGGGCCAGAATCGTTGTCGGAGCGAGGATCATCACCTGCTTGCCGTCAGAGGCGGCCTTCACCGCGGCGCGGATCGCAACCTCGGTCTTGCCGTAGCCGACGTCGCCGCAGACCAGCCGGTCCATCGGCCGGTCCGACTCCATGTCGGCCTTGACCGTCTCGATCGCTTCGATCTGGTCGGCGGTCTCCCGGTACGGGAAGGCGGCCTCGAGCTGCATCTGCCATTCCGAGTCCGGCCCGAACGCGTGTCCCCGCCGGGTCCTCCGCTCGGCGTACAGGTTGACCAGTTCCCCGGCGATCTCGGCCGCCGCGCGGCGGGCCCTGGCCTTCATGTTCAGCCACTTCTTGCCGCCGAGCGCCGAGAGCGCCGGCGAGTCGGCTCCACCGGCGTAGCGCGAGAGCTTGTTGAACTGGTCGGTCGGCACGTAGACCCGGTCCTCGCCCCGGTATTCGAGGTAGAGGTAATCCCGCGTGATGCCACCGACTTCCCTGGTCTCGAACCCGGCGAAACGGGCTACACCATGGTCTTCGTGGACCACGTGGTCACCGACCCTGAGCTCGGAGAAGGTGAGCCTGCCGCGGACGGCTTCGGGGGCACGCTCGTCGGCCCTGCGACGCCGGTGGAGCAGCCGCCGGAACGGAAGCACCGCGATCCGGGTCTCGGGCGAGATGAATCCCTCGCTCAGCCGGGCCTCGACCAGGCTGACCCCCGGGCCCGAAGGCAGCCGACCCGAGTCGAGAATCGGCGCCTCGATCCGGTCCAGTCCGTAGCGGGTCCGCTCGGCCTCACCGATCGAGTCGAATGCGACCGCAGTCCGGTAGCCGGCGTTCACCAGCTTGATCAGCTCGGCCTCGGCCTCTTTCAGGTTTCGCGCCGGGGTCTCGGCGACCATCGCCCGCATCGGAGCCTCGATCGCGTGCGCTTCCCCGCCGGTCCCGTCCGGCCCGCCGGCCCCCCCGGGCCCGTCCGGCCCCTCAGGTTCTTCGATCCCGTCCGGCCCGGCCGCCCGGTCATCGACCGGTCGCGACAGGACCAGCGATGCCCGCTGCGACAAAGGATCGGCCACGTCCTCGTAGAGGTGCCGGGCGTCATCGGCATGCATCGCCGTGGTCGCGTCCTCCCAGTGGTCCTGCAGGGCCGGCCTGACCTCTTCCGCCGCGACCACGAACACCGCGGCCTCGGCCGGGATCATGTCCAGCGGCGCCCGGAAGTGCTCCAGTGGCAGGACCTCGGCCAGGTCCACGTCCTGTTCTTCCTCCCTGGCCTCGTCGATCGCCAGCTCGGCGGCTTCCCGGTGCCCGAGATCGAGTTCGGCCGCCGGGGCGAGCTCGACCCGCGCGGCATCCCCGAGTGAGCGCTGGGTAAAGGTCGAAAACCAGCGCATCGAGTCGATCTCATCTCCGAAGAACTCGATCCGCGCGGCCTGGTCTTCAGTCGCGGCGAAGACGTCGAGGATGCCGCCCCGGATAGCGAACTGGCCCCGCTCGGTCACCTGGTCTACCCGGAGGTAACCGGCCGCGTCGAGGTCCCGGGCCAGCCCGGCGAGGTCGTGCTGCTCTCCCAGGGCGACCGTGAAGCCGGCAGGCCTGAGTGAGGCGTCGGGGATCGCCTCGGCCAGGGCGACCGCACTGGCCACCACCACGGTAGGGGTCTCCCCGCTCAGCCCGAACGAATCGAGCGCGTCGATCCGCAGTCCGATCAGGTGCGGCGGCGGGCTCACCTGGGACGCATAGCCGGTGCCGCGCGAGGGGTAGGACCGCACCTTGCGAGCGCCGAGGTAGGCCTTGAGCGATACGGACAGCTCCCGGGCCGAGCGGTCATCCGGGGTGACGACCAGGGCCGGCCGGTCGGCCAGGCCGCGATCGTCCTCGAGCAGGGCCGCGATCAGGGCCGGCCTGAGCGCGGTCGAGACCCCGGCCGAAACGGCCTCCCCGCTACCGTCCGCCGCCGCCCGGACCCGTCCTGAGAGCGCGGCGACCCGGTCGTCCTCCAGAAGGAGATCGATGGCAGGGCGAAGAGACAGGGGCTCTGCTCCGGTCAGGCTTCCCGGCGCTTCAGGAAAGCCCGGGGCCGCGGCGCTGCCGCTCGACCATGTCGCGCCCCTCGTCAGCCGAGCGGTCCTCGATGCCGTCCCACCGGTGCAGCATCTGCTTCAGATCGCCGACCGACTCCGGGTCGTAGGCGGCGATCCGCCCGGCCAGCTCCAGCGCCGCGTTCTCGGTTGCCGCACCCGGGGAGATCTCGTTGACCAGGCCGATCCGAAGCGCCTCGTCGGCCTTGATCATCTTCGAGCTCAGCAGCAGGTACTTCGCGGCTGACAACCCGCAGAGCGTGATCAGCCGGGCTGGGCCGACCCGCACCCCGAGATCCGCCCCGGGGAATCGCATCTGCAGGTTCGCCCCTCCGACCCGGATGTCACAGCAGATCGCGATCTCTGCGCCGCCGCCGACGGTGTATCCGTGGCAGGCGGCGATCGTCGGCTTGGGGAACCTGACTACGGCGTCGTAGAGGTCGGCGAACCGCTGCATGCGCGCCACCTGGCTCTCCTCGTCAAGACCTTCCTTGATGTCGGCTCCGGCCGAAAACGCCATGAAATCGGTCGAGGAGAAGACCAGCACCCGGACGCTCTCGTCGGCCCGCGCGGTCGTCAGGTGATCGAGCAGTTCGTCGAGCATCTCGCCGTTGATCGCGTTCAGAGACGCGGGCCGGTCGAGCTGGAGTAGTGCCACCCCCTTGTCGTCGACTCCGTAGCTGGTCAGGCTCATCTCGGTGCTCCGTCGCTCATGTCTCGTCCTCCTCGCCGGCCGGGCCGGCGGCTAGTTTCTCGACCAATCTCTCAGATTCTCCCGCAGCGGAAGCGATCAGCCCCTCCACCGCGTCCCGGGGCTCGGAAAAACGGCCGAGCACATACGACGAAACCCGGTCGGGATCGGACGAGTCGGGGCGGCCGACGCCGACTCTGACCCGCCAGAAATCGGGGCTGCCGAAGCCGGCCTTGAGGCTCTTGAGGCCGTTGTGGCCGGCGAGCCCCCCACCCAGCCGGGAGCGCACTTCGCCGAACGGGAGATCGATCTCGTCGTGGATCACGACCACCCGGTCGAGCGGGACGCCCTTGGCGCCGCGGACCGGCCCGGCGGAACTGCCCGATTCGTTCATGTAGGTCTCCGGGCACAGCAGGACGACACGGGGCCCGCCGGGGCCGGCCCGGCCCTCGGTGATCCGGCCGCGGTATTTCACCTTCCAGCGGCCCAGGCCCCACCGTTCGGCCAGAACCTCGGCGACCATGAAGCCCGCGTTGTGCCGGCTGTCGGCGTACTGTCGTCCGGGGTTGCCGAGACCGACGACAAGGATCGGGGAGTCGCCGCCTGAGCCTCCGCCGCCACGGCCGGCCCGGCCAAACAGCGCCAGGACCTACTCCTCTTCGGAGGAGTCGCCGCCCTCTTCCGGGGCTTCGCCCTCTTCGCCCTCTTCGCCTTCCTCGCCCACTTCGCCGACCAGTTCGGGGTCGGTTTCCACTTCGGGCTCGGGCTCCTCTTCGATCCGCGGGGGCGACAGGGTCACCAGGGTGACTTCGGACGGCTCGTCGGCGACCAGTTCGACTCCCTCGGGGACGATCAGATCGGTCAGCGAAAGCACGTCGTTGATCTCCATCGCGGAAACGTCGAGCGAAATGCCGTCGGGGATTTCAGTCGGTAGCGCCTCGACTGTGATCTCACGGGTGACGTGTTCGAGCACGCCGCCCTGCTTGAAGCCGGGCGCATCTTCGCCGCCCTCCAGCTCGATCACGACTTCGGCCTGGATCGCCTCGTCGAGACGGACCTTCTGGAGGTCCAGATGCTGAAGGTCGCCGCGGACCGGGTGATGCTGCTGCTCCTTGATCACGACCGGCACCGCGTCCGATCCCTCGATCTGGAGGTCGAACAGGGCGTGGCCTTCACCCAGGATCACCCGGGCTTCACGGCTCTCCACCTGAAACGAGGTCGCATCCTGTCCGCCGGAGTAGACGACACCGGGGATCTTGCCGTCACGCCTGAGGCGGCGGGTGGTCCGGGAGCCGAATTCGGTTCTCGGAGATGCGGGAAGGGTTGCGCGCTTTGATGCCATTGGACGGGAGAGCATAGAGAACCTCGTAGCCTTTGGGTATGACGGATAAGTCGCGAATCCCCAAAGGAAGGATCAGGCGCTCGGCAAAGCTGGGCACGGTGATCGGTTCCCAGGGGGCCAAGTACGCCGGTACCAAGGCTTCGAACCTCGTCCGGAAAGGCGATTCGGCTCAGGAAAAGCTCGATCAGCGCCACCTGGAGACGGCGGCGAAAATGGTCGATGCCCTCGGCCAGATGAAGGGCGCCGCGATGAAGATGGGCCAGTTCGCCTCGTTCATCGACACCGAGTTCATCCCCGAGGAATACCGCGAGACCTACCAGAAGCAGCTGGCCAAATTGAGGAGCGACGCTCCGGCGATGCCGTGGTCGAAGGTCAACGAGGTACTGAAGGAGGAGTACGACGGCGTCCCGGTCGAATCACTGTTCGCCGAGGTCGAGGAGGAGGCGTTTGCCGCGGCCTCGATCGGCCAGGTTCACCGCGGCAAGCTGATCGACGGCCGCGAGGTGGCGATCAAGATCCAGTACCCCGGGATCGCCGAGGCGCTCGAATCAGACCTCAAGAACGCCGGCGCCCTGATGCAGCTGGCCCGGGTGATGGCCCCGGGTCTTGACGCGAGAGAGGTGACCAGCGAGCTCAGGGAGCGGGTCCTGGAAGAGCTCGACTACGAGTACGAGGCGCAGAACCAGCGCTCGTTCGCCCGGGCCTATCGCGACCACCCGTTCGTCTTCGTGCCCGACGTGGTGACCCGGCTCTCGCGCCGGCGGGTCCTGGTCACCGAATACGTCGAGGGGCTCGGCTTCGACCGGGTGAAAGGGCTCGACCAGGACGAGCGCAGCCGCTTCGGCGAGATCGTGTTCCGTGGCAGCTTCGGCTCGATCTACCACCTCCAGCACTTCAACGCCGACCCTCATCCCGGCAACTACCTGCTGATGGACGACGGCCGGGTCGCCTTTCTCGACTTCGGCATGACCAAGAAACTCGACCGGGAGCAGATCGAGCTCGAGCAGCGGGCGGTGGACGCCGCGGTCAGAGACGACCCGGTTGAGCTGCGGGACGCCCTGCACGACCTCGGCTTCATCAAGAAGCCGTCCAAGCTCGACGCCGAGCACCTGATGGACCACGTCAAGGTCGTCGGCGGCTGGTACATGGAGGACAGGGAGACCGAGGTCACCCCGAACCTGGTGATGAAGATGATCGAGGCGACGCACGACCCGCGATCGGAGTACTTCGACCTGATGCGCAGAGAGTCGATCCCGGCCAACGAACTGATGGGCCGCCGGATGGAGATCGGAGTGTTCGCAGTACTCGGCCAGCTCAGGGCGCGCCGCAACTGGCACCGGATCATGCGCGAGTGGGTGTACGCGGACCCGCCCTCGACCGAACTGGGCCGGCTCGAGTGGGACTACTTCGAGTCACGCGGGGTCAAGCAGGTTCCGGGGATCGCCGCGAAGAAATGATCGCGAAGGACTGATCCACAGCGTCCATGCCGGGATAAACTGGAACCAGCTTCGCTCGAGTTGGCGGATCCGCGCCTGCCGGCTCGATCTGAGCCCGGCCGGATCGTCCGTCGGTCAGCCGACTTCCCCGCGGCTTGACGGACAGTGAACCGGGTAGAGAAATGCTTCTCCCTGATGTATTTCTCGACCCGGTTCCCGAAATCCAGGTTCGTCAAGCGTTCGGCGGACCGGTTCGGGGCTGGTTCGCGGCGGGTCAGGTAGAGGTGGCTTGTGACGGGCCCGGCGAAGGGACCGGCTGGAGCAGGCGGGGGTCGTTCGAGCAGACCCCGCTCACGCCCATCTCCTGAAAGCGGGCGATGCCTTCGGCGCTGTCGACCGTCCAGACGTTCAACGCCACGCCGGCCGCGCTCGTTGCCTCGATCAGGCGGGGTGTCACCACGCCCTGAAAGGCCCAGACCGACTCGACCCCGAGATCGGGCAGGTTCCGGCTGACGTCGGACGGCAGCCTGCGGCGCATCGCCGCCACCCCGGCCAGGACGACCGGCTTCAACCAGGGCTTGGCGGTCCAGTCCCGGGTAACGCGGGGCACGGTCCAGCCGCGCCCCATCGCCGGCTCAAGCTCACCTACGCGGCGGACGGTGGACAGCTCCATGGTCGAAACCGAAGTCCGCTCGAGCAGGCCGTGGCGGTAAACGGCCTCGACCAGTTCGTCCTCCCTGCCCGGCAGTTTCACGTCGAGGTTGATCGCGACCCGGTCGAGCGGTTCGCGGGTAAAGGCGGCCAGCGCGTCGTCGAGGGTGAGCCGGGGATTGGCCGCGGCGGCGTGCCAGTCGTGGGCGACCACCAGCGGTGAGCGCCGCTCCGGGGGCGATTCAGGCCGACCGTCTTCGAGCCAGAGCACGTCGAACTCGATCAGGTCCACCCCGACTTCGACCGCTTTCTGGAACGAGGCGATGGTGTTGCCGGGAACCAGCGCGTCGGCTCCTTTGTGGCCTATACGGGTGAATTCCATCCCGGCAACCCTACCCCGGCGATCTCGCCGGGTTCGATGTCCGGCATTCCAGAGGGCTCGTCGCGCCGAGCCGCCGCCATCGGCCAACCCTCTGGACTGGAGCGGGGTTACATCGCGGTCGGACGGTGCTCCGACCAGATGAATCTCAGAACAGCTGGTTTTCGCCGGCGAAGATCTCGGAGACCGAGTCGTCGGTGAAGATGCGGCGGATCGAGTCGGCCAGGGTGCCGGCGGCCGAGAGCACGGTAATGTTGTCGGGCGCACCGGAGCGCAGGGGGATCGTGTCTGTGACCACGATTTTCTCGAGACCGGACTTCTCGTAAGGAAGGCGCTCGAAGGCCGGACCGGAGAACACGCCGTGGGTGGCGCAGGCGATCACGCTGGAGGCGCCTTCGTCGAGCACGGTGCGGGCGGCCGCGCAGAGCGTCCCGGCCGTATCGATCATGTCGTCGGAGATGATCGCGATCTTGTCCTTGACGTCGCCGACCACGTAGCCGATCTCGGCCACCTGCTGGGCCGGGCGCTCCTTCTCCATGATCGCCCACTCGGTGCCGATCTTGCGGGCGAAGTTGCGGGCCGCCTTGGCCCGGCCGGCGTCAGGTGAAACGACCACCAGGTCACTCGCCTCGTACTGGTCGGTGAACCACTGGGTGAGCATCGGCATCGCGGTCATGTGATCGACCGGGATGGTGAAGAAGCCCTGGATCTGGCCGGCGTGCAGGTCCATGGTCAGTACCCGGTCGATGCCGACCGACTCCAGCGTCCTGGCCACGACCCGGGCGGTGATCGGCTCGCGCGGGGCCGACTTCTTGTCCTGGCGGGCATAACCGAACCAGGGCATGACGGCGATGATCCGGTGGGCCGAGGCGCCCTGGGCGGCATCGGCCATGATCATCAGCTCCATCAGGGCGTCGTTCGGGTCCATGCCGGTCTGTTCGTTGGCACAGGTCGACTGGACCAGGAAAACATCGGCTCCGCGGATCGACTCCTCGAAACGGCCGTAGATCTCGCCGTCAGAGAAGGTCTTCAGGGTCACGTCGCCGAGGCCCAACTGCAGCTTTTCGGCAATCTTGCCGGCCAGGTCCAGCGAGCTGCGGCCGCCGAAGACCATCGCCCGCTTCGAATAATCGTGCGGGATAGTCGTCGGTACGGCAGGTGACGGCTCGGTCATGCTCATGAATCCTGATCCTGTTCTGCCTCTTGGGCCTTGCGGCGCTCGGCGTATTCCTCGATCGTTCTCTGATCCCCGCGGCTCACCGCCAGTGACCCCGGTGGCACATTCTCTCTGATTATCGCCCCGGCGCCCGTATAGGCACCCTCGCCAATCTCTACCGGGGCGACCAGCATCGTGTCAACACCGAGCCTGGCACCCGGCCCGACAACAGTCCGGTGTTTGCGGCGACCGTCGTAGTTGGCCGTGATCGTGCCGGCCCCGAGGTTCGCTCCCTCTCCGACCTCGGCGTCACCCACGTAGGAGAGGTGTGGAACCTTCGCCCCTGCGTCCAGTTTCGAGTTCTTGATCTCGACGAAGGTCCCTGCCTTGGACCCGTCGGCGAGCTCGGCCCCCGGCCTGAGGTAGGCGAATGGGCCCACCTGACAGCGGTCCATGACCTCGCAGAGAACCAGGTGTGAGTGGATGACCTGGCTGCCGGAACCGATCCCGGAATCGATCACCGTGCTGTGTGGGCCGATCGTCGCCCCGGCGCCGACCTCGGTCGCACCCCGCAGCGAGGTCCCCGGCTCGATCCTGGTATCGGCGGCGATCTCCACGTCGGCGTCAATCCAGGTCGATCCGGGATCGACAACGGTCACGCCTGCCAGCATGTGGCGCCGGAGGATCCTCCTCCTGGCCTCGGCCTCTACTTCGGCCAGATCGGCGCGGTTGTTGACGCCGAGGTTGACCGCGACGTCCCCGGCCACGTGGGCGGCCACCTTTGCGCGATTGCCGCGGAGGATCGCAAGTACGTCGGGAAGGTAGTACTCGCCCTGGGAGTTTTCGCTGCCGATCTCGCCCAATGCCCCCGCCAGGGCCACCGCATCGAAGACGTAGGTACCGGAGTTGATCTCCCTGATCTCGAGCTCGGCATCGGTTGCGTCACCGGCCACCTTGGCCTCGACGATCTTCTCGACTCCCCCGTCAGACGATCGCACCACCCGCCCGTAGGCACCCGGATCGTCGAGGATCGCGGTCATCACCGTCGCCTTGGCGCCACTTTCGCGATGGGCGGTCAGCAGCCCGGACAGGACCTCGGTCGAGATCAGTGGCACGTCGCCCGAAAGAACCAGGACCTCACTCGAGTCACGGACCAGATCGATCGCGGCCCGGACCGCCCCGCCGGTGCCGTCGGGCTGCGGCTGCACGATCGTCTCGACCTCACCGGGCACCGCGTCACCGAGATCGCGGTCGGGCGGGACAATGACCGCGATCCGCTCGACTCCGGCATCCCGAGCGGCCAGTACCGGCCAGGCGATCATCGGCCGGCCACAGACCGGGTGGAGCACCTTGGGCACCGACGACCGCATGCGGGTTCCTTCGCCCGCGGCCATGATCAGGGCTGTGGTGGTGATCGAGGTCACGGGTCGGGTGGTCGGTCGGTCAGCCCGGAGACGGCCCTCAGGCGTCCCCGGCCATCTGCTTCCCGCCGATCGAAACCATGATCAGCATCCATCCGGTGAAGATGAAGTCGATCCCGACCAGCAGCCCGATCGCCCAGTCGGCCGAACTGGGGAGATTGAGCAGGATTAACAGGCCGACGAAAAGCGCGACCGCGCCGCTGACCCCGAGCCAGCCGACTCCCGGCTCGCCTCGTTCTCGCATCGCCACGAACAGCCGGAAAGCACCCATCAAGACGAAGTAGATCGCCAGCACCGCGGTCAGGGTCTCGGTTCCGTCACCGGGGTTGACCAGCAGGTAGAGACCGGCGACCAGGGTGAGAAACGACCAGAGCATCCGCACCAGCATGCCCCCGGTCTCCCGGAAACTGAACGCGGATGCGAACAGGAACACGGCCGCGAAAAGCAGCATCCAGCCGATGAAAATGGTGACTCCCCACGAGGCCACCGAGGGGATCAGTATCGCGATTCCCCCCAGAATCATCAGCAGTATCCCGGCCCCCCGGTAGAAGCCCCAGTTGACCGACGGGTCCTGACGCGAATCTCGCTCGGTTTCCATGGCCGACACTCTATCCGCGGCGTACCCGGCAAACCGGTTCGGCCGTCAACGGGACGGTCCGGTTCGGCTACCGGTCGGATCGGGAGTCCAGATAGAGTCGGCCCCCGGTCCGGGGTGGGGTAACAGGCTAACCCACCGGGTTTTGGTCCCGGCAATGGAGGTTCGAGTCCTCCCCCGGGAGTACGGTATTTCGGCCGCGGACACCGGTACCGGCGTCGACACCGCATCAATCCCGGAGGCAGACTGTTCTGTGAGCTGACAGGCCCTCGCGACCGCCGTGTCACGGGGAAATCGGGAAAACACCGGAGAGGAACTAAAGACTCAATGCGCAAGCTCGCTGTTCTGGTCGCCGCGCTGGCGACCCTCGTCATTGCTCCCGCCGCAAGCGCGGCACCGCCGACCAGCGTTATCGACGGCGATCTCAGCTGCGGTGCGGTCACCGCGGAAGGAAGCGTCACCCTGGCGACCGGGCAGACCTGGTGCGGATCGCAGTCGGCCGGGATCGATTCCACGGTCTCTCCCGCTCTGCCGGTCGACCGCAGCACTGTGGCCTCCCCGGTAGACGGAACCCCGCTTGACCTGAACGTCGCTCTTCCCGACGACGGCTCCGGTGCGCCGTACCCGACCGTGATGATGTTTCACGGCTACGGCGGTTCGAAGACAAAATTTGACAGCCCCCGGCTGCAGAACTGGCTCAGCAAAGGCTACGCCGTGTACACGCTCACCCAGCGTGGTTTCGGCGAGTCCTGCCGCAGCGCCGGCTCCATTGCTGCCGACCCGGCCGGCTGCGACAAAGGCTATGTCCACCTGATTGACGCGCGCTACGAGGTTCGCGACACGCAGGACTTCATCGGCCTGCTGGTTGATGATGGCATCGTCGATGCGAACAAGATCGCTGCTACGGGGGGCTCCTATGGCGGCGGCATGTCGATGTCGCTGGCCGCGCTGAAGAATCGCGTGATGAACATGGACAACTCCCTGTCGGTCTGGAAGAGCCCGGTCGGCAACACCCCGATCAGCCTGGCGGTTGCCACTCCCAATATTCCCTGGACCGACCTGTCGGACTCGTTGGTGCCGAACGGAAGCAACATCGACTATCTCAAGGACGCGCCGTACGTCGGCCGGTTCGGAGTGATGAAGGAGTCCTACATCCAGGGACTGGCGCTCAGCGGGAGAAACGCCCCGATCGGCTCAGATCCGCAGGCCGACATTCTCGGCTGGAAGAAGTTGCTGGATGATGGTGAGCCATATGACTCGAATCCAGCTGCAGCCGCAATGGTCACGGAGATCAGCGGTTTCCACTCCTCCTACGGATTGGACCACAGCCAGGCACCGGCTCCGCTGCTGATCTCGTCTGGATTCACCGACGACCTGTTCCCGGGAAGCGAAGCGACCCGTTTCTACAACCGGAGCCGGGCACAATTCCCTAACTCTCCGCTGGCCCTCTTCTTCGGATCGTTCGGTCACGCGCGCGGCCAGAACAAATCCACGGTTTCGTCCGCCCGGACCGATCTTGAGACCAAATGGATCGACCACTACCTGGGCGGAGTCGGAGCGGCGCCTGCTTCGGAGGTCACCACGTTTACCCAGACCTGTCCCGAGGTGACACCCGACGGCGGGCCGTTCAAGGCCGGCGACTGGGCCTCGATCGCGCCCGGTGAGATTCGCCTTCAGGATGATGGTGGTGCCCAGACGGCGACCGCCAATGGCGGCGACCCGGCCGTTTCGGCGCTGTTCAATCCGCTCGGCAGCGGCAACCCCTGCGCGGCGGCACCGGGTGCCAAGGAGACCGGGACCGCCAACTACGAGCTCGATCCGGCTCCTGCCGGCGGCTACACCGTAATGGGCGCGCCGACCGTCGTGGCGAAGATCTCGCTTCCCGGCGACAACTCGCAGGTTGCGGCAAGGATGGTCGATGTCTCACCCGACGGCAGCGAAAAGACGCTGGTTGCCCGGGGCCTCTGGCGCCCGGTGCAGTCAGGCTTCCAGGTGTTCCAGCTGTTCGCGAACGGCTGGAAGGTTGAAGAGGGGCACGTGCTCCGACTCGAGTTGCTGGCAAAGGACGCGGCAGGTGGAGCGGGCGGGTTCCTGTCCAACTATGCCCGGCCGTCGAATGGCCAGCAGGACGCGATGTTCGAGAAGCTGGACCTGCGGGTACCGGTCCTCGAGTCGCCCGGCGCCTTGGGCGGCCTCGTAACCGCCCCGGCGAAGAAGGTCCTGCCGGATCGTGCCGGAGTCGAGTTGGCAAACGGCTACGAGGCGATCGGTTCGCAGACCATGCAGGAATACGCCGACGAAATCGAGCCTCCGTGCCCGGATGGCACCACCGGCACCACCCCGCCGGACTGCACTCCGATTCCGGACCCCGAGACCGTCGGCACCCTGAAGGTGAAAGGCAAGGCCAAGGTCAAGGGCAAGAAGCTGTCCACCAAGGTCGCCTGCCCCAAGAACGTCGACCGCTGCAAGAAGCCGACGATCAAGTTGAAGAGCATCTCCAAAGGCAAGACGGGCCTGATCGCCAAGAAGAGCGGCGTCAAGGTCAGCTCCGGCAAGACCAGGACGGTCAATTTCAAGCTGGCCAACAAGGGCCGCAAGATCTTCAAGAGCAACAAGAAGACGAAGACCCAGGTCCTGATCGCCGGAAAGAAGTCCGGCAAGACCACGACCAAGCGGACCGGCAAGGTCAAGTAGGGCTCACGGCTTCAAGTCAGGCGCCCGCCTCCAGCCGGAGGCGGGTCCGCCTCGCCCGTTGACCCGAAACGGGGCCGGGCTAGGCGACCTGCTCGCGCGAGCGGCCGCGGGGTGAGGCGATGCCGAGCACGCGCATCGCCTTTATGCCGAGGCTCAGTCGTTCCCGGCCCTCGGTCGCGGTGGCGTCGTGGCCGCTCAACTCGCGAATCCGCTCCAGCCGGTAGCGGATCGTGTGCCGGTGGGTGAACATCTGCTTGGCCGTGGCCGGGGCGTTGCCGTCGCTGTCCAGATAGGCCTCGACCGTGGCGACCAGGTCGGTCTCGTACTGCTCGTCGTATTCGACCAGCGGCTCGACCGTCTCCGAGTAGAACCTGTGAAGTTCCTCACCGCTGGTGCCGAGCAGGAGGCGGTACGAGCCGGTCTCCTCGAAGGCGATCGGGGAACGTCCCTCGGCCTCGCCGACGTTCAGTGCCAGGTGTGCCTCCCGGGCCGCCTGCTCGAACCCGGTCGGCTCCGACGCCGGGCGCGAGCGCGAAACGGTGATGCTCAGCCCGCTGAGCGACCTGGGCAACTCGCGCGACAGCGCCTCCTCGACTTTAAGCAGGCGTTCCTCTTCGGGCGACGGCACGATGACCGCGACGATCGAGCCCTCGTCGAGCCGGCTGGTCCCGGCGATCGAGCCGGGGGCGGCGGTACGGATCGTGCGGGTGGCCATCGCCAGCACGTGATCGCGCCAGTCTTCGTCCTGGGTTGAACCGGCGTGTGCGCGAACCATGAGCACGCCACCGCCCCTCGAGATGTCGCAGCCGACCTCACCCGCCCGGGCGACGATCTCTGCCGGGTCGTTCAGCTCGCCGTCGAGCACGGCGCCGACCGCTTCCGCAACCGCCTCCTGGTTGCCCCATTCGACCGACCGGGCCCGCTCGACCTCGAGCCCCGCGAGCGCCGCCAGGACCGCTTCGAGTCCGGTGTCGACCCCCTCGCCGATGTAGCGGATCTCGCCGACCCGCTCCTCACCCAGCTCCAGCCCGATCGAAACGATTCCCTTTCCGCCGCTGCTCAACCTGATCTCCTGCTCCCGGGTCGCCCCCGCGGCCGCAAGCACGATTCCCGAGCGATCCAGGAAAGCGATCGGGCATGCCAGTACTTCGGCCGTCACTCGGGCCAGGCCGGGCAGGCCCCGGCCGGCCAGAACCGGTTCCGCCAGGCGAGCCGCGTCGCCGGGACCGGATTCCGCCCCCGTATTCATCTGCCGGCCCGGACGGGAGTCTTCAGCCGACGGTTCACCCGCCGGACCACGGGAAGATCCCGGACACGTCCTGCGACACGAAAACATAGGCGAGCCCGCCGACCACGCCGATGGTCACCAGCGTGCCGAAAATGAACAGCGAGAGGAATCCGGCCGCCATCTTTTCCGGCCAACGGCCGTAGGAGTTCATCGCCGGGATCAGGATGAGCCCGACGAATGCGGTCAGGCTGATGAATCCGGCGGCGCTGAACAGCCAGACTGTGGTGGACAGAGCGATCGGCATCGGGTCAATTTTTGCGCAATTGGCCGATCAGCAGGGCCGCGACCGCAAAGAAGGCGAAACAGAACGCGCCGTAGGCCCACCCCGCGAAGACGTCGCTGAGGAAATGGACGCTGAGATACACGCGGCTCAATCCGACCAGCACCGTGAGCGCCAGCCCTGAAAGCACGACCGCGGTCCCCCGGGCCATCGACGGTCTGATCCGGACCACTATCGTGACCGCCAGCCAGACGTAGAAGACCGAATAGGCAGCGTGGCCGCTGGGAAAGGAAGAGGTTGAGACGTCGACCAGTCCGCCCTCCGGGCGGGGCCGGTCGACCGCCTCCTTCATCGCGTCCACCCCGATCACGATCGTGATCGCCGAGAGCAGCAGCACCGTCGCCTCGGCCCACCTCCGGGCAAACGCGAGCACGCCGGCGGTGGCTGCGACCAGCGGCAGCAGCAGCGCGGACGAACCCAGGGTGGTGAGCAGCTTCTGCAGGTCGGTGAGCCAACCGGTCTGGGTCAGGTTGACGAAATCGATCGCCCTCTGGTCGCCCGCGGTCGGCCCGGCGTCGCCCAGCACGATCTCGGTGTAGGCAACCAGCACGAATGAAGAGACCGCGAGAATCGCACAGAGCGTGGTCACCTCGAGCCCGAACGTGCCTCCCGGGGTCAGGCGATCGACCAGGAACCGGTACTGGGGCCTGAGCCGCCGGCCGAGCCGGACCAGTGGAGCGGTCAACCGGTTCGCCTCCATCCTGACCACGGTCCGCTCCCGGTTGGCGGGAACCCTGAGGTAGCGGTACAGCGCAACCCCGGCGAAGCCGACCACGATCACCGTTCCGAGGACGAGCGCCCCGATCCCGATGTATTCGGCGGCGGCGTCGATGCTGCGGGCGAAGAAGTAGCCGGCGAGGATGTGTGCTGTGACCTGCAGGCCGGAGCCGAGCACGCTGTACGGCACGAACACCCGGAATCTCATGTCGGAGCTGCCGGCGACGAACGGCGAGAGCGCCCTCACCACACCGATGAATCTGCCGATCAGCACCGTCTTGCCGCCGTGGCGGTCGTAGTAATCCTCGACCCGTTCGAACCGCTCCCTGGTGATCGCCACGCGGTGACCGTGCTTGAGCACGAACTCCCGGCCAAGCCTGTGTCCCAGCCAGAAACTGGTCGAGTCCCCGAGAAAGGCCATCACCCAGGCGATCGCGATCAGCAGGTAGACGTTGATCACGCCCTGGCCGGCGACCGCGCCACCGACCAGCAGCGCCGTCTCGCCGGGCACCAGCAGTCCGACGAAGGCCCCGGTCTCGAGGAAGGCGAGCACCCCGACCACCAGATAGGTCCAGTCGCCGAGCAGGTTGGCGAAGTCGTCGAGCAACTGCTGCAGGTCGAACTCGGGGAAGAACTGGCGGTAGAGGTAGTAGCCGACAGCGGCCGCGACGGCGGTCGCGGCGACTATCAGGACGTGCCTGCGCGGTGACTGGGGCGGCTTGCCGGCGGGCGGCGGCCCGGACTCCCCACCCCCGGACCCGCCCGGTGGCTCAGACGACTCGACGATCGGCGACTCGTCGGGGGCCGTCCCCTTTTCGCTCATAGCCCCGCTCCTCCACGGCACACGATCGCCTCCGGCCCGATCTCGCCGGCCCCGGCCTCGGCGCTCTCCCGGTCCGGGTAAATGCCGAAGACGGTGGGTCCCGATCCGCTGATCGCGACCAGCCCGGCACCGGCCGCCTCGACCCGTTGCCGGGCGGCGCCGATCTCCGGTTTCAGCGAGACGGCGGCCGGCTCGAGATCATTGACCAGCAGCGCCGGGAACTCGAGCGGCGAGACGCCGTTGCTGGCCACCGCCCAGAGCTTGCCCGAGATCTCGTTGATCTCCTCCTGGGCGCGACCGGCTCCCTGGCGGTCGGCCTCGGCGAACACCTCGGCGGTCGAAAGGCCCCCGGCAAACGGAACCAGCACGATCCAGTGTTCGGCCAACGGAGGCAGCGAGGAGAGCTTCTGTCCGACCCCCTCGACCAGACAGGGCTTGGAGTCGATCTGGGAAGGCACGTCAGCGCCGAGCATGATCGCCAGACCCGCCAGATCGGCGACCTCTCCCAGGGCCAGGCGGAGAACCGCCGCCGCGTCGGCACTGCCACCGCCCAACCCGGCCTGAACCGGGATCCGCTTCTCGATCTCGATCCTGAGCGGCGGTGAATTCCAGCCCTCGGAGCGGAGCAGCCGAAGCGCCTCGGCGGCGAGGTTCCTTCCGGTGACCCCGGGGCAGATCACCTCGTCGCGATCGGCCTCGCTCACCGTGATCCGGTCGTGCAGGGAGAGCGGCTCGAAGATCGAAGCCAGTTCGTGCAGGCCGTCGGGCCGTGCCGGACCGAGATAGAGGCCGAGGTTGAGCTTGGCCGGAGCCCGAAGCTCGTTCGGAAGATGGTCCTGGTGGTTCATCGGTGTTCGCACGATAAAGCGGTCGTCCGGTCGGGATCGAGGCCGCCGTCGGGCCGGGACCGCCCGCCCGGCCCCGGCTACGCCTGGCCCGGCAGCTCGAGCCGGGCCGAAAGTGCCGTGAACTGCTCCGGTGACAGCGCTTCGGCCCGGATGCCGGGGGCGAGGCCGAGCCCCGCCAGAGCCTGCCTGGCCGGCTCCAGCGTCCCGGGAATCGCCAGGTCCAGCGAGCGGGGCAGCGCCTTTCTGCGATGGCTGAAGGCGGCCCGGACCAGCCTCCGGGTCTTTTCGTCGGGGCCGGGGCCCGAACGCCTGATCGAGATGATCGCCGAGTCGACCCGCGGCGGTGGCCGGAACACGTTCCGGCTGACCGTACGAATCAGTCGGACCCGACCGGCAAGCTGCGCCAGCACCGAGGGCGCGCCGTAGGTCCGAGTGCCGGGCCCGGCTCGCAGCCGGTCGGCGATCTCCCGCTGGACCATCACCGTCCACGTCCCGATCGACGGCAGTTCGAAGATCGTACGCATGATCACCGGGGTGGCCACCGAGTAGGGCAGATTGGCGACCATCGCGGTCGGCGGCGGCTTCAGGTCAGCGAGGTCGATCCGGACCGCATCCCCCCAGATCAGGTTGACGTTGTCCAGCGCGCCGACACCGGCCAGCGCCGGCTCGAGTCCTCGATCCAGTTCGATCACGTGAACCTGGCCGCAGACCTCGGCCAGCCGGGTGGTCAGGGCTCCCTCCCCCGCTCCGACCTCCAGTACGCAGTCGTCTCGTCCCACTCCCGAGTCGCGCACGATCGCCCCCAGAAGATTGGGGTCGGCCAGGAAATTCTGGCCCAGCCTCACCACCCGAAGAGGCGCTCTGCGTTGGCAGTCACGGTCGTTTCGAGCTCGTCGTAGCCGACCCCCCGGACCTCGGCCAGCAGCTCGGCCGTTTCGACCACGTATGCCGGCTGGTTGCGGTGGCGGCGCCTCGACTGCGGGGTCAGGTACGGAGCATCGGTCTCGACCAGGACCCGGTCGTCCGCTACCTTCGCCGCCGCTTCGCGCAGTGCTTCATTTGCCGGGTAGGTGAGGTTGCCGGCGAACGAGCAGTACCAGCCCCGCTCGCCCGCCCGCTCGACCCATCCCGGCGCCGAAAAACAGTGCAGGACCACCTCGAGCCCCGCTCCGGCCCGGTCCAGGGTTTCGAAGGCCTCGGCGACAGCCGATTCTTCACCCTGTGGATCGCGGACGTGAATCACGATCGGCAGGCCGAGCCGGCCGGCGATAGCGATCTGAGCCTCGAAGGCGGTCCGCTGGTCATCGGGCCGGGCCGACTCGCGATAGAAGTCGAGGCCGGTTTCACCGATCGCGACGACCTTCTCGTGGACGGCCAGCGCCTCGATGTCTTCGGCGGCGGCCCGGTCGAATCCGTCCGCGTCATTGGGGTGTCGGCCGACCGCGGCGTAGACCTGCCCGTGGGCTTCGGTCAGCGCGATCTGCTCACGGTTGGACTGCTCGTCCAGGCCGACCGTGAGGATTCTGGTCAGTCCGGCACCGGATGCCGCGTCGAGTATCTCCTCCGGGCTTTCCCGGCAGCGCGAAAAATGGGCGTGCGAGTCGATCAAGCGACCATCGTATCGCCGCTCAGAGCTTGGGAAACAGCGGCTCGATGCGTTCGACCTTCTGGCCGCCGGGCCGCGAGCCGAAGTCAGAGAGCTCAAGCGTTGGCTCGCCCAGCGCCTCCAGCAGGACCGCGCTGGAGTTCGGCAGGTAGGGGTGGAGCAGGATCGAGACCACGCGCAGGCCCTCGACCAGCCCGTAGAGCACCTGGTCCAGGCGGGCCGCGTCCCCCTCGGACCTGGCCAGGACCCAGGGCTGGGACTCCTCCACGTAGCGGTTCAGCCGTCGGACAAGGACCCAGATCTCCTCCAGGGCCTGGCCGATCTGGGCCTGGTCGAGCAGGGCGCTCACCCTGCCGACGATTCCGTCGAAGTCCGCGGTCAGAAGCGGATCGGGATCGGCCACCGGAACGACTCCGTCCCGATAGCGGTCGACCATGGCCAGAGTCCGTGAGGCCAGGTTGCCGAAGTCATTGGCCAGCTCGGTCTCGTAGCGGGCCTCGAAACCGGCGGTCGAGATCGAGCCGTCCTGGCCGAAGCTGACCTCACGGAAGCAGTAGTAGCGCAGCGCGTCGGCCCCGAACCGTTCGATCACCTCGAACGGGTCGAGCACGTTGCCCAGTGATTTCGACATCTTCTTCTCGCCCATCAGCAGGTAGCCGTGTATGAACATGCGCTGCGGCGGTTCGAGCCCGGCCGCCAGCAGGAACGCCGGCCAGTACACCGCATGGAACTTGAGGATGTCCTTGGCCAGGATGTGCCAGGACGCGGGCCAGAACCTGTCCGTCAGGTCCTCGTCACCGTCGGCGTAGCTCAGCGCGGTGAAATAGTTGAGCAGGGCGTCGAACCAGACGTACATGACCTGCTCCGGCGCCCAGGGCAGCGGCACCCCCCAGGAGAGCTTCGAGCGGGAGAGTGAGACGTCGCGCAGCCCCGAACGGATGAAGGCCAGGGCCTCGTTGCGGCGGAAGTCGGGCTCGATCATCCCCGGGTTTTCCTCATAGAGCCGCTCCAGCGGTTCCTGGAAGGCGGAGAGTTTGAAGAACCAGTTCTCCTCCTGCTCGGGCTGAAGCGGGGTCTCGTGGATCAGGCAGGTGTCACCGGGGCCGATCTCGTTCTCGGATTTGAAATCGGCGCAGCGGGGGCAGTACCAGCCCTCGTAGATGCCCTCGTAGATGTAGCCGTTTTCCTTGACCCGGCTGACCACCTCCTGGACCCTTTTCACGTGTCCCGGGTCGGTGGTCCGGATGAAGAAGTCGTGGGTGGAGTCGACCTTGGCGACCATGTCCTCGAACTGGCGGGCACTTCGGTCGACCAGCTGCTGCGGGGTGATCCCCTCACGCTCGGCTGCCTGAGCGATCGGCTCGCCGTGTTCGTCGGTCCCGGTCAGCATGAACACTTCTTCCCCGCGCTGGCGCATGTGCCGGGCGAGGATGTCGGCGGCCATGGTCGAATAGGCGTGTCCGAGGTGGGGCTCGCCGTTGGCGTAGTAGATCGGGGTTGTGACGTAATAGCTCATCTGGATTCCGTGGCGGCTACTTTCGAGGTTCCCGGCCGGTCAGCGCCTTGTAGAGATCGTTCGCCCTGGTATCGGTGAGCGAGGCGACCACGGTCGCGGCGGCCCGCGGCCGGGCGCCCGCCTTGACCAGCCGCCTCAGTGCCTCAACCGCGAAAGCGATGTCGTGACCGTGCCCGGCCGACTCGGCCGGCCCGATGACCAGCACGATTTCGCCCTTGACCTCTCCTTTGTAGCGCAGGGCCAGCTCGGCCAGGGTCCCCCGGGTGACCTCCTCGTGGAGCTTGGTCATCTCCCGGCATACGGCCGCCTGCCGTTCGGGGGCCAGTGAGGCCAGCGCGGCCAGCGACTTCGAGATCCGCCGAGGGGACTCGAAGGCCACCACGGTCTCGGTCGTATTCAGTACGCGTTCGATCTCGCCGGCCCGTTTCGGCAGGAAGCCCTCGAACCGCCATTGATTGGTCGGCAGGCCGGAGGCGACCAGCGCCACCGGGATCACCGATGGGCCGGGCAGTACCTCGACTTCGAGCCCGCGTTCGATGCAGGCCCGGATCAGGCGGTAGCCGGGGTCCGAGATCGCCGGCATCCCGGCATCGGAGACCAGGGTTATCCGTTCGCCGCGCTCGATCCGCTTGACCAGCTCGGTCGCCCTGGATTTCTCGTTTCCCTCGTGGTTGGAGACCAGCCTCGGCTTCGGGCTGATCTCGAGCCGCTCCAGCAGGCGACCGGTCCGGCGGGTGTCTTCGCAGGCGATGTAGTCCGCCTCGACCAGGGCCTCGCGCATGCGAGCGGTCACGTCGGCCATGTTGCCGATCGGGGTCGGGCAGATGGTCAGGCGGCCCGGCATCAGACCTCTTTCCCGAATTCGATCCGGGCCAGGGCGGCCGCGCCGATCATCCCTGCCTCGGGCCCGAGTTCGGCCGCGACCACATCGGTCCGGTTCATCGGCGGTAGCGCCCGTTGCCGGAGTTCCCGGCGAACCGGCTCCAGCAGCAGGTCGTCCATCCGCATCACCCCTCCGCCCAGCACGATCACCTCTGGCTCGAAGATGTTGACCAGCGAAACCAGCGCCGTTCCGAGGTAGTGGCCGACCTTCTCGACCAGGCCGACCGCCGCCCGGTCGCCACCGCGGGCCGCCGCGGCGACCTCTCTGGCCGTGATCTCCTGGCCGGCCGCAGCCAGCAGGCCGAGCGCCGAGTCCGGTTCCCTTTCAGCCACCTCGCGCCCCTGCCGCCCGATCGCCGTACCGGAGGCAAAGGTCTCGACACAGCCGTATCCCGGACAGTTGCCCTGGCAGCGTGGACCGTCGATCTCGACCACCACGTGACCGAGTTCGGCTCCGGCTCCGTGGGCGCCGCGGTAAATCTCACCTCCGAGCCAGATCCCGCCGCCTATCCCGGTGCCCAGGGTGAGCATCAGGGCGTGCCGGGTCCCCCTGGCCGCTCCGTAAAGGGCTTCGGCGAGCATCGCCGTGTTGGCGTCGTTGTCGATCACGGTCGGCAGCCCCAAACGCTCGGTGAGCATCTCGCGAACCGGCACATCGGCCAGGTCGAGATTCACCGTGCTGATCGCGTGCCCGGCCTCGAAATCGAGCGTCGCGGGAATCCCGACCCCGGCGGCGACTGCCGCGGGACGGGCCTCGCGGGCTTCACCGATCTGGTCCCCTAGAAGGTCAATCACCGCTTCCTGCGAATACCCACGGGAGGAGACTTCACTGCCAAACACCGTTTCCGGGCCGTCGCCGACCACTCCGACGGCCAGCTTTGTCCCGCCGAGGTCGGCTCCGATTGTTTCAACCTGGTTCATCAGTCACCATTCTTAGCCCTTCATGCCTTCCGACGACGAACAGCGACCTTCCGGGAAGCCCGAATACCGGGTCTACCGTTCGCGCAGGGGCCTATTCTCCCGCTTTCGCAAGCCCGACCTCGACTCTCTGAGAAAAAAGTCCCAGCCGAAGGCGTCCCGACCGCAGAAAAAGGGCGCTGGCGGGCGTGAGGAACCCCCCTATGAGGTCCACCGTCAGGGACCCGCCTCAAGGCGGCGCCCCGCCCCCGGAGGCACGGACAGATCAAGGGGGGTCAAGCCGCAGCGCAAGCGACGCTGGCCGAAGTGGATCCTGATCGCGGTCGGGGGCTGGCTGCTGCTCAGCCTGCTCGCCTTCTCCGTATCGGCCCAGATCCAGTCAATGAAGCTCGACGGCGACGCCAAAGACGCCCTGCAGGGCAGCCCCTGGCTGTTGCCGAGCGCTCAGAACATCCTGGTGATCGGCACCGATTCGCGCA
>JBGUDX010000001.1:0-34186 GCA_041821645.1 Acidobacteriota bacterium | reverse complement strand
GCAGCTCGACGTTGTGGCAGAGACGGACCGGCTGCTGGGGATCGCACCGGAGGACGATCCCGACCCGACCGACCCGCTCGCGGGCGACGGGCCGGCCGGGCGAACCGGGTCCGGGGAGGCAGCCACGGACGACGAGGCGGCCGGCGGCGACCCCGGGGGCGTCCGTAGCGAAGTCCGACAGCTGGTGATCGCCAACAACGAACGCCGCGAGCGCCGGGGCGAGGTACCACTCGACGTCGAAGCCGAGGTGGAGCGCCGTCTGCGTGAGTGGAGCTGAGCGGACCGGCCCGTCCTATCCGGGTTAGGATGTGAACATGAAAAGCGAAGGTTCCAGGTACGAGTTGGAGGAACTGGCTGTTCAGCCGGGCACCTACTTCAATCCCCAGACCGAGGTGGTGCTGATCATCGACGATTCGGCCTCGATCGATCAGGAGATCTTCAACATGGAGGCCTTCGAGGGGGCGGAGTGGGTCCGGATCGCCGAGGAGACCGCGGTTGACGAGCAGCGTCGGGATGAACTGCTCGAAAGTTTCCAGGTGCACTACCACTCCGGAAGCGACGGATCGGTTTCGTCCACCGCCCTCGAACAGGGCGACGCCGACACGAATGAAGGCGAAGAAGGCCAGGATCCCGGCCGGGAAGACTGATGGACCGAGATCGGCTGACCCTGCTGGGGGTGCCGATCGACAGCGTCGGGGAAGCTGGCGGCACCGAGCTCGGGCCCGGCCGCCTGAGGGAACTGCTCGCACCCACCGGTCTGGCTGACGCCGGCGACACCGGACGGCAGATCCGCGGCCTGGAACGCGATCCCGGCAACGGCTGGCTGGCCTTCGAAGACGTCCTCGGCGTGACCACCGAAGTCAGGGCCCGGGTCGGAGAGCTGACTGAAAGAGGCCGGATCCCGGTGGTTCTGGGCGGCTGCTGCACCCTGCTGCCCGGCGCGCTCGCCGGAGCCCGCGACTCATTCGGGCAGGTCGGCCTGGCCTGCCTCGACGGACACCTCGACCTGTTCACCGGGCAGACATCGCCCACCGGAGAGGGCGCCGACATGCCGGTCGCGGTCGCCCTCGGGATGGCCCCGCCGGAGATGCTCAATGCGCTCGGTCCGGAGCCGCTGCTGGATCCGGCCACGGTCGCCCTGATCGGCGCACGGGACCGGGAGGAACTCGAGATGATCGCGCCGCTGCCCTCGGGCTGCGGGATCGGCAGGATCGAGGACCGCAATGCGCTCCGCCACGCCGATCTGGCCCGGGTCGGATCGTCGGTGGCGGCCGAGCTCGGAGCCGGAGACCACCGGTACTGGATTCACCTGGACGTCGACGTCCTCGACTCCAGAGCCTTCCCCGCCACCGACTACCTGATGGACGACGGGCTCAGCCTGCCCGAGCTGAAGGCGATCCTGCTCCCCCTGGCGGAGAGCGCTTCGGTGGTCGGCGCGAGCGTCGCCTGCTTCAATCCGGAGAAAGACCCGGACGGTTGCTGCGGGGCGTCGCTGGCCGACCTCCTCGCCTGTACCCTGATCGCCTAGAATCCCGGTGTGCTTGAGGCAGGATCGAAAGCCCCGGACTTCACTCTGAAAGACCAGAACGGCAGGAACGTGATCCTGTCCGGTCTTGCTGGAAAAACGGTCGTTCTCTACTTCTACCCCAAGGCGGGCTCCTCGGGGTGCACAACCCAGGCCGGCGGCATCCGCGACCGCCGCAACGAGTATCGCAATGCCGGGGCGACCGTGATCGGAGTCTCGCCGGACGATGTCAAGGCGATCAAGAAGTTTGACGATGAGCATGGCCTCGGCTTCACCCTTCTGGCCGACCGAGACCACAAGGTGGCTGAGCTCTACGGGACCTGGATCGAGAAATCGATGTACGGCAACAAGTACATGGGGGTCGAGCGGTCGACATTCATCATCGGGCCCGACGGCAAGGTTGCCCGGGTCTTTCCCAAGGTCCAGCCCAAGCGACATGACGACGTAGTGCTCAAGGCACTGGTCGAGATCAACACCACCGCCTGACACATGACGGACTGGGGCCGGGGTTCATACGAGCTGACCGCGTCGCAGAGCGCCCCGGTCGCTCCGCTGGTGATCGACGCGGCCGAGCCCGTCGAGAATCTGAAGCTGCTCGACCTGGCCTGCGGCACCGGCAACGCGGCTCTGGTCGGCGCCCGGCGCGACGCCAGGGTGACCGGACTCGACGGCGCCCCGCGGCTGCTCGAGGTGGCGGCGGGCCGGGCCGAGGCCGAAGACCTCCGCGTCGACTGGATCGAGGGCGACTTCCACGAACTGCCCTTCGCCGAAGACTCGTTCGACGTTGTGACTTCGGTGTTCGGGCTGATCTTCGCCGAGCGGCCGGAGCAGGCGACCGCGGAAGTGGCCCGGATCCTTGGTCCCAACGGCAGGCTCGCGATCACCACCTGGCTCGACGAGGGGCCGATGGCCGGTATTCAGTCGATATTCCAGAAATGGGTCGGCCCCGCCCTCGAGCAGCCGGCAGGAGAATCTGACGAGGCGGACGAGGCCCCGCCATTCGACTGGGGCGACCGGGACCAGCTGCGCATGCTGTTCGCGGAGCACGGAATCTCGATCCGATGCGACCGGCAGGCGCTGACGATCACGGCCGAATCGCCGGAAGCGCAGAACGAGGCCTGGTTTGCCCATCACCCGTTCTGGCTCGAGGCCCTGGACCTGCTCGATGAATCAGACCGCTCCGGGTTGCGCGAGGAATGCCTGGCCGGCCTGCGCGCCGCCAACGAGGACCGGTCCGGCTTCCGCGTCACCCTGCCCTTCCTTCTGGCCCTGGGCAGCCCGGTCTGAACGCCTCGCTCAGGTGAGCACGACGAACACCAGGAACGCGGTGTAAAGCAGCGCCCAGAGGGTGATCGAGATCTTGCCGAACTCGCTCCGGCGCCGCAGGGCCCAGTACGCGACCACCCCTCCGGCCAGTCCGAGCAGCATCGACATGACCGCGTACTTGTCCAGCGACCAGTCGATGAAGACCATGCCGACGAAGACCGGAATCGTCGACTGAAAGACCATCGCCCCGGTGATGTTGCCCAGCGCCAGCGAGTCCTTCCCTTCCCGGACCCAGAAGAAGCTGTTCGCCTTCTCCGGGAGCTCGGTCGCCAGCGGGGCCAGGATCAGCGAGAGCACGATCGCCGAAGCCCCGATCGAATCGGCCAGGTGGATCAGCTCCTCAACGAACAGATGGGCTCCCCCGACCATCGCCCCAAGGCCGATCAACAGCTGCAGGATCATGATCCCGTTCGGAGGGCCGCTCGAGGTCCGGTCGTCCCGGCGATCCATGTACAGGGGATCCATCTCGTGGTGCTCCGAGACGTCACCGCCGTTTCTGATGGTCATCCATACGTACCAGACATAGGCCAGCAGGAAGATGGCTCCGGCTGAGATCTCCACCCAGGTGGGAGTCTCGACCACGCCGATGACCAGCGCGATCGAAAAGAAGACCATGAAGAAGAGCAGGTCCCGGTCGAGCGTCTCGACGTGAACGTCGAGGTGACGGCCCTGGGGCCGCCGCTTGATGTAAGCGAGCGCGGATATCCCGACCAGGGCCATCGCCACCGTGGCCAGCAGGAATGGGGCACCGACGATCGCGCCGACCGCGACCTCGTCGCTACCGGCCACGCCGCCGATGATCGCCACGATCGGGATCAGGGTCTCCGGCATGGCCGTGCCGACCGCGGCCAGAATCGAACCGACCGCGCCCTCACCCAGGTTCAGCTTGTGGCCCAGCCACTCGATCGCGTTGGTGAAAAGCAGCGCTCCGGCGAGAATTATCGCGAAGCTGACTATCAGAAGAGGGACTTCCATCTATTCGGCGATCTCGCTCGGTCGGTCGACGGTCAGGCTGAACCTGATCCGGGTGGGTGGAAGCGCATTATCGGGGTCATCGACGGCCAGCGTCAGGTCGAGCCGCTCGAGGCGCCGGTCGCTGGTGGCCGAATAGAGATCGAACTCGGCCCCTACCAGACTCTTTTCGAGCCGCTGCATGTCCGATATGCCCGGCAGGGCGCCGGCCGGAGCGGCGCCGGCCCCGGACGCGTCGAGCCTGCCCAGCTTCCGGATCAGCCCTTCGACATCAATCGACCCGGAGACGTGGTCGGTGCTGACGCCGTCCAGCTGTTCGGTCCCCTCCCAGCTGAGATCGCGCAGCAGCGAGGCGAGACCGCCATCGCCCCGGACCGACAGGGCCCGCCTGAGCGCCTCATAGGCATCGGCGTCGACCGGAACCGTCCTGCTGTCGAGCACCCGGTCGCCGAATCCGAGTGACTCCACCACCACCCGGGCATCGGCGACCGCGCCGGCCGAAGGGCTCGAGGGGTTCAGGGTGCTGCGGACCACCGATTCGGGATCCGGAGAGTCGTCGTCGCCGCAGCCCGCCAAACCGGGAGCCGCGGCGGCAGGCAGAAGCAGGATCAGACAGAGGCATACCCGTCTCAAGGCCGGGCAGCCTATACGCTCGCGGGTCTGATGCCACCCCGCACGATCCTCTATACCGGCAAGGGAGGCGTTGGCAAGACCAGCGTCGCCGCCGCCACGGCCCGGCGCTGCGCCTCGGCCGGCCGGAAGACGGTGGTCATGTCGACCGACCCGGCCCACAGCCTTTCCGACTCACTCGGTTCCGATCTCGGCCCGGAGCCGACCGAGATCGCACCGAATCTCTGGGGGCAGGAAGTCCTCGCCGCGGCCGAGATGAGGCGCAACTGGGACCGGGTCTCGACCTGGATGACCGGCCTGCTGCTCAACCAGGGGGTAGACCGCATCCGGGCCGAAGAGCTGACCGTCCCCCCCGGCATGGACGAACTGTTCTCGCTGCTTCAGATAAAGCGCCACTGGGACGCCGACGAGTTCGACGTGCTCATCGTCGACTGCGCCCCCAGCGGCGAGACCCTTCGGCTGCTGGGGTTTCCGGAGGTCGCCCAGTGGTGGGTAAAGAAGGCGTTCCCCTGGAATCGCAGCCTGCTGGGGGCTGCGGCCCCGCTGGCCCGCGCCCTCGAGCTTCCGCTGCCGGACCCCGACTTGATGGACGAGGTCGACCACCTGATCCGCAACCTGCTGGCGATGGATGAGATCCTGCGCGATCATCGGCACTGCTCGATACGCCTCGTGATGAATCCCGACAGGATGGTGGTCAACGAGGCCCGGCGGACCTTCACTTATCTCTGCCTCTACGGCTACCAGACTGACGCGGTGGTGGTCAATCGCGTATTTCCCGACGAGGTCGAGGGAACGTACTTCGGCGGCTGGCTGGCCCACCAGGCGGAGCAGCTCGTCGCGGTCGAGCAGGGCTTCTCGCCGATCCCGATCCTCACCTCCCGTTACTTCGAGGAGGAAGTTATCGGCGAGGAAATGCACGGCCGCCTGAGCCGGGAGCTGTTCGGCGAGGACGAGCCCGACCAGATCTACCACCCGGGCCTCGCCCGGGAGGTCACCAGCGAGGACGGGCGCACGGTCATCAGGCTGCTGGCGCCGTTCGTGGAAAAGGAGGAGATCGGCCTGCAGCATGCCGGCGACGAACTGGTGATTACGATCGGAGACGTGCGCCGCACTATCATTCTCCCCTCGGGCCTGGCCCAGCGTGATCCCAGCCGGGCCGCATTTGAAGACGGAACCCTCGAAATTACCTACGAAGATGTCCAACCCGCACCAGCCTGACAGCGAACCGACCGAGAACCTGCCGCCCGGCGCGGACCGTTTCTGGGGTCAATTCTCCCAGACCCGTGCCGGTCGCTCCAGCAGCGAAGACCCGGGTCAGGACGATCCCGGCCGGGCTGACCGGGGCGACCAGCATGAATGCCTGGAGTGGTGTCCGATCTGCCGGTCGGCCGATCTGCTGAGGGCAACCGCGTCGCCGGAGATCCGCCAGCAGCTGCAGTCGATCCAGAACGAGGCCTTCCAGATTCTCCGGGCTTTCGCCGTGGCCTACGCCGAAAGAACGGGCGCCGACCCGTTCGACGGTGCCGGCCGCCACGCCGGCCCGGATTCGAGCGGCCCCGGCCGGGGCGGGGCGGGCTCCGGACAGCCGGCGGCTGACCGGAACGGCGGTTCCGGGCCGGACGAGCCCCGGGTCACCGACATATCAATCGAGTGAGGGCGGCTCGATCCCCCAGCGCTTCATCCCGGACTCGATTTCGCTGATCACCGTCTGGAGTACCGCCACCCGGGCAAAGCGCTTCGAGTCGCCCGGGATCACGTGCCACCAGGCGCCCTCGGCGCCGGTCTTCCTGAACATCTCCTCGACCGCCTTGGCGTAGTCGGCGCGCCGTTCGCGGTTTCGCCAGTCTTCGTCGGTCAGCTTCCACTGCTTGAGCGGGGTGTCGGCCCGAGCCTCGAACCGGCTCAGCTGTTCCTCGGGCGAGAGGTGGAGCCAGAACTTGATCAGAATCGTGCCCTCGTCGACCAGGGCCCGCTCGAATTCCCGGATCTCGCGGTATGACCGCTTCCACTCTTTCTTGCTCGCCAGTCCCTCGACCCGCTCGACCAGTACCCGGCCGTACCAGGTGCGATCGAAGATTGCCATCCCGCCCAACCCCGGCAGCGACGGCCAGAACCGCCACAGGAAGTGGTGCCTGAGCTCGTCCTCGCTCGGCGCCGAAAACTGGACCACCCGGACGTGCCGCGGGTCCAGCGGCGCGACCAGCCGCTTGATCGCACCTCCCTTTCCGGAGGCATCCCAGCCCTCGAACAGAATGCAGACGGGAGGCCCGAGTTCGCCGGCTCCGAGCTGGCCTCCCAAGGTCAGGCGGAGCGCGGCCAGACGCTTCTGAGCCTTGCGCAGACGCTTCTCGCCCTCCTTGCGCTTGTACTTCAGCGAGAGATCGACCTCGTCCAGACGCCCCATGGAACAACCGTATCGCCCGCGGCAACTCCCCGGCGGTCCCTATTGTTGCTTTATGCCGATTTCTCCGTCCGATCTGCCCGAAAGCCCCGAATCGGTCGCCGCCGCGCTGCGTGAGGCCTCCTACCTTGCCGACGACTCGACCGCGCTGATCTCCTTTCTCGCGCAACGCCTGGGAAAACCGGTGCTGGTCGAAGGGCCGGCAGGGGTCGGGAAGACGGAGCTCGCCAAGGCGCTTTCACGCTCGACCGGCCGCGAGCTGGTCCGCCTCCAGTGCTACGAGGGCCTCGACGAGGCAAAGGCACTCTACGAGTGGAACTACCGCAAGCAGCTGCTCCAGATCCAGGCTTCGGCCGCGATCCATGAGGACGACAAGGACACCGCCCCGACCATGGGCGAGATCTTCACCGAGGACTTCCTGCTCGAGCGGCCACTGATGCGGGCGATCGCCAATCCGGAGCCGGTCGTGCTGCTGATCGACGAAATAGACAAGACCGACCAGGAGTTCGAGGCGATGCTGCTCGAACTGCTCTCTGACTTCCAGATCACGATCCCGGAGATGGGCCGGATCGAGGCAACCACACATCCGATCGTGCTGCTGACCTCGAACAACTCACGCGAACTGACCGAGGCGCTGAAGCGCCGCTGCCTGTATCTCTGGCTGGACTACCCCTCGGCCGAGCGTGAAATCGAGATTATCCGGCTGCACGCCCCCGAGATCGACCAGGCTCTCGCCGGCCGGCTGGTCGAGATCGTGGACATGGTGCGCGAACTGGATCTGAAGAAGCCGCCGTCGATCGCCGAGTCGATCGATTGGGCCCGCACCCTGATCCTGATGGGTGCCGATGACATCGACGGCAAGGTCTTCAACGAGTCGCTCTCGATAATCATCAAGCACCGGACCGACCTGGATCTGGTCGCCGAGCGCATCGGCCCCCGTCTGGGCCGGAGCAGCCGGGCCGGCGACAACGGCGCCGCGAGCGCATCCGGCGACGGTGGGCCGGCAGACGGCGGGAAATCCCCCGACCCGGACTGACCGTGACCGCCGGTCGAAAACCCGACGGCGACCGCGCCGGGGAGCCGCTGCCCTCGGGCATGACCGAGAGCATCCTCGCGTTCTGCGAGGACCTGAGAAACGAAGGGGTCGCGATCGGCACCTCCGAGATCCAGGACGCTTTCAGCGCACTCGAAATCGTGCCGTGGCAGAGCAGGGTGGATTTCCGGGAATCCCTGGCGACCACGGTCGCCAAATCACCGAAGGACCGTGAGATCTTCGACCTCGTGTTCGACCGCCACTTCTTCCGGGCGACCGAGGCCGCTGCGCTGGAACACTCGCCCGAGGGCGACTCCCCGCGACAGGCCCGGCTTTCCGAGGCCAATCAGGAAGCGTTCGATCCAGAGTCGCTCGCCGAGGCGATCCGGGAAGCGATCGAGTCCGGTGACGAATCGACCCTGAATGAGCTCGCCCGGCTGGCGATCGAGGCGTTCAGCCGGGACGGCGAGAGCTCCGGCGTGGTCGGGGTGGACATGCAGCGGATCCGCCGGGGGCTCGGCTTGACCCGCGGCGAGGGCAGCTCCGGGGATGGCCGGGAGCCACTCGACCGCGACCAGGTCGCCGGCTTCGAGCGACAGCTTCGCCGGGAGCTGCAGCGTGCCCAGATCGAGCGTCAGCAGGCCCTTCCCCCGTCCCGTCCCCTGGCCGAACTGAACCGGGCGCTGCCGATGCGCGGTGCCAGCGACCTCGCCGCGGTCCACAAGGCGGTCACCCAGATGAAGCGCAGGCTGGCCACTCTGGGGCACGATCCCCGCGGCGCCCGCAGGGGCCGGACCGTGGATGTGCGGAAGACGATGCGTGCATCGCTGGAGACCGGCGGGGTTCCGCTCAACCTGAGTTACCGGCCGATCCGGCCGCGCAAGCCCGAGATTTACGTGCTCTGCGACGTTTCGACCTCAGTCAGCTCGGCCGCGACCTTCTTCCTCTCGGTTCTGCATGCGCTCCACGACTCGTTCCGCAAGCTGCGCAGCTTCGTCTTCATCGAGCGGATTTCCGAGGTGACCCAGGTATTCGAGAACGAACGGGACTTCACCGCCATCTCGGAGCGGATCACTTCCGAGGGCGGCGTCGCCGACGTATCCGGCTACACCGACTACGGCCGCGTCTGGCGGGAGTTCTTCGAGGACGTCTCGAGCGATCTGGGCCCCCGATCGACCGTGATCGTGCTCGGGGACGCCCGGACCAACGGCAGGCCTCCGGCAGAGGATCTTTTTGCCAAGGTCGCCGACCGGGCCAACCGGACCTTCTGGCTCAACCCCGAACCCGAGCTCTACTGGAACTACGGCGACTCGGTGATGAATGCCTACATCCCCTATTGCGACGGCGCTTTCGAGTGCTGGCGGACCGAGCACCTGGAGACCTTCGTCGACATCGTGGCCTCGGGACGGGTCGAGTTGACCCGTCCGACACCCCGGGCCTCGAGCCACCGCTACTGAAAGATTCGGCGGGGGTCAATCGCCGAAATCACACGGTTTCCAGCTGCCTCGCCGGGCGGCCCGGGCCCGGTTTTCGGCCGCGCTATAGGCCGGATACCGCCTGAACACCGTCTCGTAGACGTAGGTCGGCGCCAGTCCCCGCGCGACCATGGCCCGGCCGAGATCGCGGCCGCCCTTGTCGATGTAGGCCAGCAACCGGTCGTAGCGGTCCCGCAGGTCCTGACTGGGATCGGTGCGAACCGTGACCATCCCGGTGGCCAGCCGCTTCATCTCATCCGAGGCCTCCCGGCCGCCGCACTCGACCCCTCCATACACCTCGGGAGTGTCGATGCCGATCAGACGGATCGTCTCGATTCCGATCCCTGCCGCCTCGACCTTGATCGTGTCTCCGTCGGTCACCGAGACGACCCGGGCCCGGAACGATGACCCGGAAGAAGGCTCTCCATCGGCGCGCTCCGGATCACCGTTCCCCTCCTCCGCGGCGGCCTTCGAACAGGGGCAGGGCAGTGAGGTGCAGGCGATGCCGTCACCATCACCGTCGAGGCCGTGGGGATCTCCGCCGGCCAGGGCCCGCTGGGCCTCGGCCTGATTCGAAAAGCTCCCGCAGTCGCGGTCGGCCCCGCCGGGCCGGGGTGACGATCCCGGCGGTTCCGGTCCCGGGCGCGCTTCCGCCCGATCGTCCCGGTTCCCCGAGTCGGCC
Source organism: Acidobacteriota bacterium (assembly GCA_041821645.1). Classification (GTDB taxonomy): domain Bacteria; phylum Actinomycetota; class Thermoleophilia; order Solirubrobacterales; family 70-9; genus 67-14. The sequence continues at coordinate 24,142 of JBGUDX010000001.1, read as the reverse complement.
TCGCGGTCGGAGCATCCGGCAACGGCGAAAGCCGCGACCAGGAGCAGAAGCGGGATCGATCCGGGCCGGCGCAACCTCCGTGACCGGCTAGCGGGGTTGCCAGGCATCGCGCTTCCCGGCCAGTTCCTGAACTCCGGCAGGCAGTTCACGGTTGACGAGATCGGCCAGGGTTACCGACTCGAGCACCGAGCGCAGGCTCGCCCGGACGGCGATCCAGACGGTCTGAAGCTCCCTGGCGCTGCCGCCGTAGGTGATCGATTCCGGCGGCGCCGACTGAACGTGGGCGATCGGGCCCTCGACGGCCCGGATCACATCGGCGACGGTGACCTGGCTTGCGGGCCTGGCCAGCCAGTACCCGCCCCGGGCGCCCCGGCGGGCCCGGATGATCCCGGCGTGCTTGAGATCGAGCAGGATGTGCTCGAGAAACTGGAGCGGGATATCCTGGGCGCCGGCCAGCCGCTCGCCCTTCACCGGCCCTTCGGGCGAGGCCGCCAGCTCGATCGCGGCCCTCACCGCATAATCGGATTTTGCCGAAACGCGCATCGGCCTAGTTAACCGATTCCCGTTCGGGGTCGGAAGCTGCGATCGACTGCTGCTCCAGAGCCACCGCCCTGGCCGGGCGGAAGCGCTGGTACCAGCGGGGGGCCATCAGGATCAGGACGAACCCGATTCCGGCGACGAGCGCGGCAATCGGCCAGACCAGGGGGTCGCCTTTCTGGACGGTGAGGAATCCGGACGCGATCAGGACCAGGCCGAGGCCGATCCGGATCGAATCCTGCGGGACCCTGCTCATCATCGCGGTCCCGATCACCACGCCCGGGACCGAACCCAGCAGGATGTTGCCGGCCAGACCGAGATCCACGTTGCCGTGGCTGAAGTGAGCTATGCCGGCCGCCCACAGCACGATCGCCGCATGGAAGACGTCGGTCCCGACCACGTGCTTGGGGGTGAGCCGGAACACCGCGATCAGCAAGACCGCGATGACCGTTCCCGACCCGGCCGAGGTGATCCCGATCACGAAGCCGGTGCTCGCCCCGATCAGGACCGCGGCCACCTTGTGCCGGTGCTCGATCTTGAAGTCATCGCGCTCCTGGATCGTGCGGGCGAGGATCAGCGCCCGGGCCAGGGTGATGATCCCGACCATGAGCAGGGTGCCTCCGAGCACCGCGTAGACCAGGGAATCGAGCTTTTCCTGCCCGATCCGGTTCTGCAGCACCGCGATCAACTGGACCCCGAAGACGGCGGCCGGAACGCTTCCGGCCGCGAGCCAGAAGACCAGCCCCAGGTTGACCGTCCCCAGCCTGAGGTGCCGCCAGCCCCCCACCGTCTTGGTGATCGCGGAATAGAGGATGTCGGTCCCGATCGCCGTAGTCGGCGAGACCCCGAAAAACAGGATCAGGAGCGGGGTCATCAGGGCACCGCCACCCATTCCCGTCATGCCGACGAGAATCCCGACTCCGAGACCAAAGAGGATTATGGCTATCGAGAAGTCCAAGAATGACCGGGGGCCGGGGCGTTCAAGCGTCTCCACCTGCTCTCTTGACTCTCTTGAGTTATTTAGTCAAGAAACCGGGAAGCGGGAAATGGTACAGATCGCCGCCCCTCAGGCCGCAGTCCGGCAGATGCCGGACCGACGGATGCCGCACTCCCTGATCCAGCCGCGGCCATCGACCGCCTAGACTGGCCCCGATGACGGTATCCCTGTCGGGCCGCGGCGTCGGCCACTCTTTCGGCGATCTGGACGTACTCGACGGGCTCGACTTCGAGACCGGCCCGGGCGAGGTGCTCGGTGTGATCGGGCCGTCAGGCTGCGGCAAGTCCACCCTGCTTGAACTGATCTGCGGCCTCGGGCAGCCGACCCGCGGTCGGCTCGAAGTCGGTGGAGAAACGGGCGGGCCCGGGCGCCTCAACCGCTGCGCCTGGATGCCCCAGAAAGACTGCCTGCTGCCCTGGTACTCGGCTCTCGACAACGCCGGGCTGGCCCTGAGGAACCGGGGCCGATCCAGAGCCGAGGCCCGGTCCGAGGCGGGCAGGCTGTTCGAGCGATTCGGCCTGGCCGGATTCGAACAGGCCCGGCCCGATCAGCTTTCCGGCGGCATGCGCCATCGGGTCGCGTTCCTCAGAACGCTGGTCTCGCGCAAGGACGTGCTGCTGCTGGACGAGCCGTTCGCCAGCCTCGACGCGATCACCAGAGCCGAACTTCAGGAGTGGCTGCTGCCCGCACTCGCTGGGGAGAACCGCACGGTCGTGCTGGTGACCCATGACGTCGAAGAGGCTCTGTACCTCTCCGATTCGGTGATCGCCCTCAGCGCCAGGCCCGGGCGGATAATCGCCACGATCGATGCTCCGGCCACAGCCGGCCTGCCGCGAGAAGAGATCGTGACCGACCCTGGATTCACCGCACGCCGGGAGGAGCTGCTGGCTCTGCTCAAGCCCCCCTCCCCGTCGGGCACCGGGAGGCCCGGATGAAAGCCGCACGCCGGGCGGCCCGCATTTGGCTGCCACCGCTCGCTCTGATCGTCCTCCTGGTGGGGCTCTGGCAGCTTGCAGCCTCCACCGGCTTCCTCGCCGGTGCGCTCGACCTGGAGGACTTCCTCGTGCCTTCGCCGGCCCAGATTGCTGAGGTCCTGTGGCAGGACCGGAGCTTGATCGCCGAAAACGCCGAGGTGACCCTGATCGAGATCGTCGCCGGGTTCGCTGTCGCGCTGGTGCTCGGAGTGGCGGTGGCTACCGCGCTCCACTTCTCGGAGCTGCTCAGGAGGGCGAGCTACCCGGTGGTTGTCGCTTCGCAGACCATCCCGATCATCGTGATTGCGCCGATCCTCGTGGTCTGGTTCGGTTTCGGGATCGGCCCGAAGCTGGCCGTGATCGCGCTGATCTGCTTCTTCCCGATCACCGTCAACACGCTCGACGGACTGCGATCGGTGGATCCCGACTCGGTCAAGATGCTGCGCACGCTCTACGCCGGCCGATCCCAGATCTTTCGCCGGGTCGAGGCCCCGGCCGCCCTGCCATACCTGTTCAGTGGAGCGAAGATCGCGGTGGCGGTGGCGGTGATCGGAGCCGTCTTCGGCGAGTGGGCCGGATCGGATCGCGGGCTCGGCCACCTGATGCTGCAGGACAATGCCCAACTGCTGACGGCCCGGATGTTCGCCTCGGTCGTGGTGCTCTCGCTGATCGCGATCCTGCTGTTCGGACTGATCGGCCTGATTGAACGGGCGCTGCTCAGATGGCGATAACCTGCCGCCCAATGCTTCTAACCAGAGCGGGGCACCCGCCACCCACCAGCCGTCCGGACAGCAATTGAGAAAGACGGCGCTTCTCCTCCTGGCGACGGTCGTCGCGGTGACGGTCGCCGCCTGCGGAACCAAGTCCGAAGACGTAACCCCGGTGAGCGAACCGTTCAGCCTGGCCCTCGACTGGTATCCGAACCCCGACCACGCCGGAATCTTCACCGCCCGGGACAGCGGCTACTTCGAAGACGCCGGCCTCGACGTCTCTCTGAACGCGCCGACCGACCCGGCGCTGCCGATCAAACTGGTCGCCGCCGGCAAGACTGATCTCGCCGTCTCCTACGAACCGGAGGTCCTGCTCGCCCGCGAGCAGGGGCTCGACGTGGTCGCGGTCAGCTCGCTGATCGGGCAGCCGCTCACCTCGATGATCTGGCTGAAGCGGTCGAAGATCAAACGGGTCGCCGATCTCAAGGGCAAGACCGTGTCCACCGCGGGGATCCCCTACCAGGACGCCTACCTGAAGACGATCCTCGAGCGGGCCGGACTCACCGAGAACGACGTGAAAAGGGTCTCGGTCGGCCAGGGCCTTCTGCCCTCGATCATCAGCGGCAAGGCCCAGGCCACGCTGGGTCCGCTCTGGAACATCGAGGGAGTGGATCTCAAGCTTTCGGGGCTCAAGCCGGACGTCAACCCGGTCAATCGCCTCGGCGTGCCTACCTACGACGAACTGGTCCTGGTCGCCCGGGGCTCGCGCCTGGAGGAGGACCCCGACCCGGTCAGGCTGTTCATCGCCGCCCTGGCCCGCGGCACGGCCGACGCCGTCGCTCACCCCAACCTGGCGGCCGAAACGATCCTCGAGGCAAACAAGGCGCTCAAACCGGGGATCACCAGAGCGCAGACAAGGGTGACCCTGCCGCTGCTCGCCCGGGATGACAAATCGAAGCCTCACGGCTACATGAGCACGGCCAAGTGGCAGACCTTCATCAACTGGATGGTCGAGAACGAGGTGCTGGCTTCGCCTGCGAGGGCGGTCGATTCACTAACCAACGAGTTCCTTCCCGGCGGCGAGATCGACCCCGGCTGAACCGCCGGCAAGGCCGACCGGGCCGGTCAGCCACGCAGCAGGTCCCCGCAGCCTCCCGGATCAGGCGGCGTGGCGGAGGTCCGCCCGGTGCCGGATCCGGGCCCGGTTGCCGGGGCCGTGGACGGACTCCCCGGCGGCGCCGAGCAGATAGTCCCCGGCCAGGCCCCGGTAGGGCGCATAGGGCCGGTAGAACTGTTCGACCTCCTCGACCTCGGCCGGCCGGCCGAGTCCGAGCAGGTAGCCGACCAGCTTGACCTGACCGAGATCGCCGGCCAGCAGGGCGTCGGTATCACCACGGCCGCGCAACCCGAGGCAGGCGATCGTCCAGGCCCCGATGTCGCGTATCGCCATCAGCCGGCGGTCATCAGCGGGATCGGCCGGATCACAGCGCCCCCGGCTGATCTCCCGGGCGACCATGATCGCGGCCAGCGCCCGTCGCGGGCTCAGGTCGCAGGCGGCCAGCTCGGCCGGTGCAAGACGGGCGATCACCTCGGGGGACGGTACCGTCGACATCGGCAGGCCCTTCCCGCGCCCCGCCCGGCCCCGGGCCGGCCCCCTGCGACGCCCTGCGGCGGCATCGCCGGCGGGGTCACCGTTGCGCAGCCGGATGCCCCAGCGGCGGATCATCTGACGCTGGATGGCGGCCGCCCGGCGATACTCGATCAACTGCTCGGTTATCGCCCAGATCAGGACCTCCCAGGGGACGGGACGCCGTCTCGACCGTCGGTCGAGCCGGCCGCGGATCGCCGGACCGAGGACCGGGTCCGACCGGAAGCGCTGGTGGAAGTCGGTCAGATCCTGATCGACGCCGACCGCGAATCGCATACGCCCTATCCCGGCCAGCAGGTGCCGCTCGCCCGGCTCGATCAGGGATTCGCTGCCCGGGCCCTCGAGCCGGTCGGGTTCGAGGCCATGCGCGCCGAACAGGACCTCCCCCGAGTCCAGTCGCCGGAAGCGGATCAGCATCGCGGCCCGGTCGATCACCAGCAGGCGCCGAGCCCAGGGGCCGCTCAGCTGCAGTGTCCGGTCTCCACCGGACCCCGGAAGCCTTAACGGCGAGATCGGCCGGACGGCGATCTCGATCGGTTCCACGGGATACCTGTCGGCTAGCGGCCGAGGACGTGGACGTCGACCAGGAAGGAGCGGCTGGCGACCACGTTGGCCGGACGGGTCCGTTTGGCAAGACGACGACTGCGCCGTTTCTGGCTTCCCCCTCCGCTCACGGCCCTCACCGCGGCCACGGTGGCAGCTCCGGCCAGAGCGCCCCCGGCGACTGCGATGGCCGCGGTCGTGACCTCGCTGCGAAGTGCCGGCAGTGCGCCTTTCGGCAGGTCGTACTCGCGGGGCAGCGCCCTGACCTGCTCAGCCGCTTCGGCCTCGACATCTTCCTCCGAGACCAGCTCGCCCTCTAACTCAACGTCGGTCACAGGAGCCACTCTAGCGGGGTCGCTCGGCGGAATCCCCGACGTAGTTTCCGGCCTCCCGGCTATCCGCCGGAAGATGTCGCTCTTTACAGGGACTTCTCGTAGACCCGGAACTTCTTGTTGACCACACCGCCCATCCCCTCGAGTGCGCGGTTCATCGGTTCGTTGGTCTCCAGGATCCAGCCGGCCTCGCCGGTCATGACCCCGTCCGGGTCGGTGGTCTGGACGTGCCGCACGTAGAGCGCGGCCGCCACCCCGGTGTGCTGATAGTCCTTCTTGACGCCGAGCGCGAGGATCCGCACCACGTCTACCCTCCGTCTCCCGCGAAGGAACCTGAGCCAGCCGAGCGGCAACAGCCGACCGCCCATCTTCGCCAGAACCTGATTGATGTCCGGCAGGGTCATCGCCGCGCCGACCACCTCCCCGTCCTCTTTCTCGGCGATCATCGCCCAGTCCTCATCGATCACCAGCTTGAGCATCTTGGCGTGGAAATCGACCTCATCGGAAGTGATCGGGACGAAGCCCCAGTTTTCTCCCCATGCTTCGTTGTAGACCTCGTGGAACCTGGCGATTTCGGCGGCCATGTCGGACTTCCTCATCTTGCGGATCTTGATCCCGTGTTCGTCCAGGCTCTTCTGGGCCGCCTCGTGGATCGCGGGGTGGAACTTGAGGCCCTCCATCAGCTTGCCCATCTCGAGATGCCACATCTGCAGGTCCATCGCCTTGGTGAAGCCGTTCTCCTCGACCAGCGTCTGAACGTAAGGCTGGTGGCAGTTTTCGAGGATGACCGGCTTCAGATCGAAGCCGTCGATCTGAATGCCGACCTCGTCGTTCGTGGTGAAGTCCATCGGTCCCACCACGCGCTCGCGCCCGCGCCCGGCCAGCCACTCGCAGCCGGCATCGAGCAGCGCCCTGGCGACTTCGGAATCGTTCACCGTCTCGAAGAAGCCGAACTGGCCGTCGTTGCCGCCGCGATACTCGTCCCAGCGTTGATCGATCTGGGCGCTGATCCGCCCCACCGGCTCGCCGTCACGCTCGGCGATCAGCAGTTCGACCTCGGCGTGATCGAAGTAGGGGTTCTTCGACCGGTTCAGGAACTGCATTCGGTCAACGATCAGCGGCGGTACCCATTGCGGATGGTCGCGATGTACCCGGAACGGGACCTTGACGAACCGCTTGAGGTCCCGACGGCTCGTCACCGGCCTTACGGTCAGATTCGACATCCGGTCGAACCTACCACCCGGGCCGGGCAGTTTCCGCGGGGCTGTTGAATCGCCCCGACTGCCCGGGATCGCTCAGGCCGGTTCCCGGACGAATTCCCGGATCAGCTCCGCGAGCCGCGCCGGGTTGTCTTCCGGGGAAAAGGTGTAGGCATCTTCAATCAATTCGAGTCTCGCGTCGGGAAGCTCCCGGACCAGCCCCTCCGCGTCGGACCGGGGGAACAACCGGTCGTCTCCGGACCAGGCGATCATGCTGGGCCGCTCGAACCGGCCGAGCCGGTCAGCCGCGGCGTTGGTCGTCGCGGTGTCTATCCCCTTGATGAATTTCCGAACGTCCCGCCGGACCCCGCTGTCCGAAAGCGCGGGCAGCAGATATGAGTCCTCGGCCCGGCGGTCGATCGGGCTCTTGGCCAGCCATCCGAACGCAATCGGCAACCGGCGGGGAAGACGGAGGCGCAACGGCTGGAGGGTCAGCCAGAGAAGACCCGGCACCGCTGCCGCCGGTTTGAAATAGGCGAACATCTTCGGCGGGAACGTGTCCCGGAAATCGCATGAAGTGAGCACCAGCCGTCCGACCCGCTCTGGCCTGGTAGTGATCAGGACCTGCGAGAGCGCCCCACCGCTGTCGTTGCCGACCAGGGTGACCTGGTCCAGATCCAGAGCCTCGAGCGCGTCGCCGATCAGGCCGGCGGCGGCCTCGGGTTCGTTCGCGGCGTCGGGCTCGAGTGGAAGCAGGTGACTGCCGAGTGGCATGTCGAGCACGATGCAGCGGAAATCGGGGGCCAGCAGCCCGACCGGCTTTCGCCAGAGATTGGCGTTGACCAGGAGTCCGTGGACGAACACGATCGGCGGACCGGATCCGACGTCGTGATACCGAATGCTCCCCCCGGGCAGCTCCAGGGTTCGAGCCTCTCCGAGGGCGGGATCTCGCCAGGCCGCCTTTTCCTCTTGCTCCGCTGACATCTGGACCTCCTGTTCGTCGGTTTCTCCGGGCAGACTAACTCCGAATCCGTATTCGGCCACGCGATCAACCGGCGGCTTCGGCCCGCCTCAGGCCGCTGATCGCCCAGACCGCCATGACCGCGATCAGGCCGAAGGCGACCGCGTAGGCGGCCAGTACGCCGGACGGTTCCCCGGCCACCAGACTGCGGGCCGCGTTCAGCACCGTGGTCACCGGGTTGACCGAGGCGACCGGTTCGATCCAGCCGGTCAACAGCGCCTGGGGAACGTAGACCGGTGCGAGGAACAGCAGGATGAAGACGGGCATCTGCATCAGCGGACCGGCCTGGAGCGTCCGGAAGCGAAGTGCGACTCCGGCCGAAAAAAGCAGCGCGGCGATGTTGCCCAGCAGGGCGAGGCTGTACATGCCGGCCAGGTCCACCCCGCCGCCACCGACACTCATTCCGGCGAGCAGAGCCACTCCGGTGACCACGACCCAGGTCACACCGAGCCGGGAGGCGGCACCGATCGCGTAGCCGAACACGATCGCGCTGCGATGCTCTGTCGCCAGCATCATCCGGCGTCCCATGCCGAGTTCGAAGTCCGAGGCGATCGAGAACCCGGCGAAGACCCCGGCCAGTGCCGAAGCCTGGATCAGTACGAAGCAGAACTGGAAAGCCGTGTAGTCGTAGTAGCCGAAACCGGGCGAGTCTGCGACCACCGAAAGGCCGCCGGCGAACGCGGCCAGGAAGAAGAGTGGGAACAGCAGCGACGGGATGAACTGGGCCGGCCTCGTATAGAGGTTGTGCAGGTAGCGCCAGCAGACGCCGAGCGCTGCCGACAGATAGTTGTCGGCCTGGGGGCCGCGCTTTCCCGGATGGCCTCTCCTCATTTCAGCATCCTTCCCTTCAGCGAAAGGGAAGCGGCCGAGATCGAGCCGATCGCGAGGGCGATCGCCACCCCGAACCCGAGGGCGAGCGCTTCACCGTCCCAACCGGTGATCATCAGGCTACGGATGGCTTCGATCAGGTAGCTGACCGGATTGATCGTGGCCACGGTCCGGTACCAGTCCTGGGCGATCAGGTCGCGCGGCAGGGCCATCGAGCTGAAGAAGAGCAGCACGAACATCAGCGGGAACATGCCCTGGACCGCCTCGCCCGACCCGGTCCGGATCGCCATCACCAGACCGATCCCGCCGAACCCGACCGAGATGATCGAAACCAGCAGGGCGAGGACCAGGACGCCGCCGATCCCGGCGCTGATGTGGGCACCCGCGACGAGGCCGACCGCCAGATAGGTCAGGGTCTGAAACTGCCCGAGCAGGACCAGCCCCGCCAGCTGGCCGGCAAGCAGGGCCGACGGTCTCATCGGGGTCAGCATCAGCCGGCTGAAGAAACCGTTCTCGATGTCCTGGGCCAGGGATTGACCGGCGTTCATGGTCGAGAAGATCGCCGCCTGGATGAAGGTGAACCCGAGGGCGAAGGTGATGTAGGAGTCGGTCGGGAAACCGGGTAGCTCGGTGGCCGAGTCAAGTCCGCCGGCGTTGACCGCCAGCAGGAAGAGCGGAAAGATCAGGCTGGGAATCACCATCGCCGGCTGGCGGAGCAACCGCACCACTGAGCGCCCGGCCATGGCACCGGCCTGGATCGGAAGGACCGACTGGCTCATCCGGCCATCGTTGCGGTCAGCCTGCCGTCGCCTGGTCGGGCAGGGGGATCTCGCCGGTGTCGCCGCCGCCCTCCGAGCCCTCCAGATGGTGACCGGTCTTGGCCAGGAAGACGTCATCCAGGGTGGGCTCGTTGAGGACCAGGCTGGCCAGTTCGATCTCGGCCTCATCGAAGGCCCTGACGATTCCGACCAGCTCGTCGATGCCCTCGCTCAGGCGGACGCCGAGCGCCTCGCCGGCAGCGGGAACCGGCCGCCCGAACCGTTTCAGGATGGCGGCCGACCGCTCGGCCCTCGCCGGATCCCTCGGGACGACCTCGACGCTCGGCCGCCCGATCTCCGCCTTGAGCTCGGCCGGGGTACCTTCGGCCGCGATTCGACCGGCGTCGATGATCCCGACCCGTTCCGCAAGCTGATCGGCCTCCTCGAGGTACTGGGTAGTCAGGAAAACGGTCACCCCGTCCTCCCTGGAGAGCCGGGTCACCTCCTCCCAGAGCGCGGACCGGCTCTGCGGATCGAGCCCGGTCGTCGGTTCGTCGAGAAAGAGCACCCGCGGCCTGTTCACCAGGGCGAGAGCCAGGTCCAGCCGGCGCTTCATCCCGCCCGAGTAGTCACCGACCTTCCGGTCGGCCGCATCGCTCAGCCCGACCCGTTCGATCAACTCGGCTCCCCGTTCCCGGCGATCCTCACGGTCGAGCCCGTTCAGGGCTGTCTGAAGCCGCATGTGCTCGTCGGCGGTCAGGTGGGGATCGAGCGCCGCCTCCTGCAGGGCGGCTCCGATGACCTTCCGGACCTGCGGTCCTTCTTTAGCGACGTCGAATCCGGCGACCCGGGCCACCCCGTCGGTCGGTGGCAGCAGCGTGGTCAGCATGTGAACGGTTGTTGACTTGCCGGCACCGTTGGGACCGAGGAAGCCGTAGATCTCGCCCGGCTTCACCTGCAGCGAGATCCCGTCGACCGCCCGGGGGCCGTTCTTGAACTGGCGGACCAGGCCCTCGACCTCGATGCCGTTGTCAGCGATGCCCGGCATCACCCTCCGGCCCGGATTTCTCAGTTACATGAAGCAAAGACGCAGCCATGTATAGCAAGCCGGTCCCGGCCGAAAGCGGCGAGGAGACGTGCGGGCGGATACCGGAGCGGCCCGGCCGGCCGATCCCGGTGAGGTTCGTGAAACCGTCCCATCCGGCCTGATTTGTCAGACTGAACCCATGAGCGAGACTTCCACCGGTCCGATCGACCTGTTTGAAAAGGTCCGGACCCACGACCGCCGCGAACAGCTCGAAGCAGCCAACGCCGCCGACCTGAACCCCTATTTCCGACTGCTCACCTCTCAGGCCGGGCCGGTGGTCGAAATGGAAGGCCGGGAGACGATCATGCTCGGCTCGAACAACTACCTGGGCCTGACCGGTGACGACCGCGTGAAGCAGGCCGCCCGTGACGCTCTGGACGAATTCGGCACCGGGGTGACGGGGTCACGGCTGCTGAACGGAACCACCCCGCTCCATCTCGATCTGGAGCGTGAATTGGCCGAGTGGATGGAGACCGAGGACGCGATCGTATTCTCGACCGGATACCAGTCGAACCTCGGCTGCCTCCAGGCGATACTCGGTCCCGACGACACCGTGATCGCCGACTCCGGCGACCATGCCTCGATCCTCGACGGCTGCAAGCTGTCGGGGGCCAAGCTGCGCCCGTTCCGGCACAACCAGACCGACAAGCTCGAAAAGATGCTTCAGCGCGCCGCCGGCGACGGCGGAGGCGTCCTGGTCGTGGTCGACGGCGTCTACTCGATGGAGGGTGACCTGTGCGATCTGCCGAGAGTGGTCGAGCTGGCCAGACACTACGGGGCCCGGATAATGGTCGACGAGGCCCACGGCGTGGGCGTACTGGGGCAGCGGGGCGCCGGGGCAGCCGAGCTCTACGGGGTCGAGGATCAGGTCGACCTGCGGATGGGGACCTTTTCCAAGAGCCTCGCCTCCTGTGGTGGCTTCATCGCCGGCAGCTCCGAGGTCGTCGACTACCTGAGAATCAGCTCGCGCTCGTTCATCTTCAGCGCCTCCGGCGTGCCGGCCGCGGTCGGCGCGGCCCTGGAGGCGGTCAGGATCTGCCGGACCGAGGGCCCGGCGCTCTACTCGAAGCTGCTCGGCAACGCCGATTACCTGCGCGAGGGCTTCAAGGACCTCGGCCTGAAAGTGATCGAACCGGGCCTGATGCCTGACGGTACAACCGCCACCACCCCGGTGGTACCGGTGGTGGTCGGAGACGACTGGCAGGCGGTCCTCCTCTGGAAGGCACTGTTTGACGCCGGGGTCTATACAAACGTCGCGATCCACCCGGCGGTGCCACCCAGCGGGGCCCTGCTGAGGACCAGCCTCATGGCGACCCATGAGAAGGAGCACCTCGACCGGGCCCTCGAAATCACCGGCGAAGTGGTTTCGGAGTTCGACGGGCTGACCGGCTGACCAACCCTCAGACCATCTGCTGACGCTCCCGGACGACCTGCCCGGACGACCCCCGGAAGCGGCCGGGCCCCAGCCGGGGTTGTGAAAAAAGTTTGCTGCTCTTAGCGAGTTTTTGGGTACTCCGGCGTTGACGCGAGAAGCGGGAAGCGCGTAGGTTGTTTTCAGCGCCCGGGCAGTTGGTTCAAGGTTCCGGGGGAGGCCAGTCAAGCGTGGAGTTCCCGGCTCCAGGTGGTCCCCTATTCGCTAATTCCAGTCACGTTCATAACGACTCCCCGGAGGAAGGCTCGCCCATGGAAGCAACCGCCACCGCAGTCCCAGCGCCGAATTCCAGCCCTGCCGTCCCGCAGCACCTGAGGGCGCTGGAGCGGGCCAACCGGATTCGACTCGCGCGGGCCGCGCTGAAACGATCTGTGGCGAGTGGCGACACCGGGGTGACCGACGTGATCGCCGAATGTCCCTGGCAGGCCGAGAGCATGACTCTGTCGGAGCTGCTCCGCAGTCAGTCCCGGTGGGGCCGCACCCGGACCCGCAAGCTGCTCTCTTCGGTCAGCCTCAACGAGAACAAGCGACTGGATACTTTGACCGAGCGACAGCGAGCGCTCCTGGTCAGCCGGCTCCGTCCGCACTGAGCGGCACGGAGCAAGAGGTCCCCGGACGGGTTCAGCGCAAGCGATAGCTGAGCCCGCCGGAGGCCCTGATGAAAGCCCGGCGAATCCACCAGAAGGCCAGCACGGCCATCGCGACTCCGATCGCCAGGCTCACCCAGAAGGGAAGCCCCAGCAGAAAAAAGCCGGCCGCCGTGGAGATCACGAAGGCCACCCCGGCGAGCAGCGTCGTGTGGGAGCGATAGCCGGCGAAGTGCTCGCGGGTAGCCAGTTCGAGGCCGCCGATCGACCCCAGAACGAGCCCGATCCCGAGCTGGGCCGGGTTGTTGGTGATCGCCCCCAGCAGAATCAGGACCAGCCCGGCCAGGACGGCCAGCTCCATCAGCGGGAAAGACCCCCACGGCGCGGGCGGCCTTTCGTCCGGCCGTGACGCCCGGCGCCCGGAGGCAGTGGATTCGTCACCACCATCGTCGGCCGGGGCCGGCCGGGCCGGCTCAGTCCGGCGGGTCTTCTTCTTTCGGGATCTTGCCATCGAGCAGTGAGCGTACCTGTGCGCTCAGCTCCGCGTCCGAGCTGTCGCCGATCTCGGCCCGCTCGAGAATCCCGCCAGGGGAGACGAACAGGAACGTCGGGCAGCCCCCGACCCGGTAGATGTTCGAGACCGCACCATCGCGGTCGAAGCCGACCGGTACCTTCCAGCCCTGCTGATCGATCAATTCCTTCAGCCGGTCGCGGTCGTCGCGAACGCTTATCGAGACCGCGTTCACCCGCCCCCGGAAACGGGCCATGACTTCGTCGAAGGTGTCCTGGTCATCGATACAGCCCTCTCCTCCTTTGGTGAACCAGAACGAGATCACCAGAGGCCGGCCGAAGTAGTCGCAGATACGCAACACATCGTCGCCGGCAACCGAGCAGGCCCGCTCGGGGTCGATATTGGCGTCACCATCGAGATCCGAGGTTGCGAGCGGAACCGCGAACGGTGCGACCTTCTCCCCCAGGCCGACCGAACCGATGCCGACCGTTCCCGATTCCGTGTTGCGAAAGAGGTTGACCAGCGCGAAGATCGCGACGACGGCAAGCACGACCGCCAGGATGACTCCGATCAGGGCGCCCCTGCCCGAGCGGAAACTCTCTGTCGGCGGCTCAACCGGGGGCTGCGATCCGGGCACTGGCTGCGATCCGGGCTCCGGCCCGTCATCGCGCCCCTCCCGCCCGCGGGTTCCCCGTCCCGACCGGCTCATCGCCCCTCCTGCCACGAGAGCACCGCCGGCAGCACCACCGCGACCCCGAGCAGGGCGACAGCGAGGTCGACCACCGCGATCAAGCCGAAGTCGCGAAGCATCCCGATGTCACTGGCCATCAGCGCGGCAAACCCGGCTATGGCGGTGACACCCGAGGCCGCGATCGCCATTCCGGTCCTGCCGTAAGTCAGCCTGAGGGCCGCGGCCGTCCCCGACCCGCGCTCCCGTTCCTGGAAGAAGCGGCCGGCAAGAATCACGCTGAACTCGGTCGCGATCGCGGTCACCAGAACTGCCAGGATGGCCGAAAGCGGGTTCAGCGACAAGTCCAGCACTGCGGCAATCAGTGCCGACCAGCCACCGGCTACCAGAATCGGGACGAGCGGCACCAGCACTCTGCGGGGTGAACGGTAGACCAGCAACAGGACCAGCCCGACCGCCGTGAGGGCGGCAAGGATCAGCAGGTAGCGGGACGAGGCGAGTTCGTCCACCGACGAGGTGACGACAACCGGTAGACCGGTGAGCTCAGCCGAGACGCCCTCCGGGGCGTCCGCCCCCGAATCCAGCGCCGCGCCGATCCCTTCGATCACCTCCTTCTGGCGATCGACCGATCCGGTCCGGATCGAAAAGGGGATCTTGGTCACGGTCGGCGGCCCGTTTCCGGCCAGGCCCCCGCCGACGATGGCCTCGCGCTCCCGCAACGGCAGGCCCCTCAGGGTGCCCCGGATCGCGGCCGCGGACAACCCGGCCCCGCCATCGGCCACGAAATCGCTGATCGCCGGGCCCGGACAGAGATCGGCCCCCACGCAATCCGGATCGGACTCGTCATATCCGGCCCGGGCGAGTGCGTTCCGGCGAACCCGGTCCATCCAGGCGACGACTTCCGGGTCGGTCACGTCGGGTGCCGTCACGATCAGATCGACCTCACCGGACGCTCCGGTGATCTTCTCCACCTCGAGCAGATCCTCGACCACACCGGACCGCGAAGGCAGCAGCTGGCTGATCTCTGTTCCGGTTTCCGTCTGGGTGCTCGCCGCCCAGCCGCAGGCGGCGATCAAAATGGAAACCAGCAGCAATCGCCCCGGCGCGAGAATGGTCAGCCCGAGCATCGATTTGGCCGCTTTCCGCACCCACTGGAACAGGGCGAGGCGGCTGACCGGAGCGGCCGCGGCAAGACCGGCCCCGCGCAACGACAGGGCGGCGAAGCCCATGATCGAAACGGTCGCCAGGCAGACCAGCACGCCGGCCCCGAGCAGCAGCCCGAATTCCGAAATCAGGGGAAACGGTGAGAGCAGCAGTGCGGTGAATCCGGAAGCCGTGGCCAGACAGGCCGTGGCGATCATCGGCAGGCCCGCCGAGGCGGTGATGCGGGCAGCCTCGGCCGGCCCCGGGGCCGGATCGGCTTCGTCGAAACGGGCCTGGATCTGGACCGCGTAGTCGACCGTCAACCCGATCAGGATCGGGGCCGCACCCAGTGCGGCCAGCGAGATCGAGCCGCCGGCCAGCCGAAGCAGGCCGGCACTGATCACGACGCCGGCCAGGGCCAGGGCCAGCGGCAGCAGTCTCCAGGTTGACCCGAACACCGTGGCCAGGGCGATTGACATGAGCACAAGGGCGACCACGGCCAGAACGAGGATGCCGGCCTGGAGCGCGCCGGAGAGGCCGTCGAAGACGACCGGCGATCCCGAAACCACGTAGTTCACCCCGTTCAGCCGGGTCGAGGGGTCCTCGGTGGCCTGCCGGATCAATCCGATCGCCTCCGAACGCTCGGCATCGGTCAGGTCGCTGCGAAGCCGAAGTACGATCTGGGCCGACCCGGAATTGGGGAAGAGGTAGGAAAGCTTCGGTTTGGGGTTCCTGCCCGAGCCGAACACGACCTTTCGCACGAAGTTCGGGTCCTCGAGGCTGGGCGGCGAGGTGAGCCCGTAGCGGGCGGCGACCCCGGCGATCACCTGGAGCAGGCGCTGACGCTCGACCGACTGTTCAGCCCCGGACGGCAGCGAGTTCAGCCGCTTCAGCTGCTGCTGGTAGACCCGGTTGATCCCGGCCACGGCCCGGCCCAGAAAGTTCGCGGGACCGGCGCTGACCGCTACCGGATCGAGCTCGGCGATCTTCTCGCAGACCTTGAACAGCTCGCCCCGGCCCTGCTTGATGTCACCCGACACGCAGGTCTCCAGCACGGCCAGGCGGTCCAGGTTCTCGGGCGTGAGGGTTTCGGCCAGATCCCCTTCGGCCAGGATGACGACCGGATCACCGCCGAACACCCGGTCGGCCCGCTCGGTTGCCCGATAGGCCTCGGAGTCACGGTCGAAGAAGGCCTCGGTTACCGGCTGCACCCCCATCCCGGCCGCGCCGATGATCGCCGCGATCGCGAGCACGGCCCCAACCGTGAGTACCGGCCACGGGTGCCGGGCGATCGCCGCGGCGGCCGAGCCAAAAAACGCCCGCAGGCTCAATCCATCGCCAGGGGCCCGGTCACGTCAGCCCGGAGGAACTGGTGGACGAATTCGTTCTCGGACTCGAAGAGCTCCTCCTTGGGGCCTTGCTCGACGATCCGCCCCTTCCAGAGAACCGCGATGAAGTCGGCGATCCGACGTGCGGTGTTCAAATCGTGGCTGATCACCAGGTAGCAGCCGCCGTTCTCGGCGTGGACCTCGCGGATCAACTCGCACAGAAGCGCGGTACGGACCGGATCGAGCCCGGAGTCGGGCTCATCGAACATGACGATCTCGGGATCGAGCACCAGAGCCCGGGCGAAACCGGCCCGTTTGCGCATCCCGCCGGAAAGCTCGTTCGGCATCTTGTAGTGAGCCTCACCCAGGCCGACCTCACGCAGCCGCCGGCTGCAGATCTCCTCGATTTCATCCTCGCCCTTGTCGGTGTGCTGGCGGAGCGGGAAAGCGACGTTGTCGAAGATGTTCATCGAACCGAACAGCGCGCCGTCCTGGAACAGCAGGCCGAACTTCTTGCGCAACTCGAACAGGTCGTCGTCGCTCAGTGCGGGCACCGAATCGCCCTTGACCAGGATGTCGCCGGCATCCGGATAGAGCAGGCCGACGATGCACTTGATCAACACGCTTTTGCCGGTTCCGGACGGCCCCAGCACCATTGAGATCTGATCATTGGGCAGGCCGAGGTCGAGTCCGTTGAGAATCCTGGCACGGCCGAACTGCTTGACCAGGCCGGAGATCTCGATCGCGTCGGTGCCACCGTGATCGAGCTTGGCCCCGGTGTGCCACTTGTACGGGTCGTTGTCGCCGGGGGCAACACCCGGCAGCGTGAAGTCGCGGCCGAGAACCGCCCCGTCGCTGGCCACGAAGCCACTGTCCGTGACACGCCCCCCGATGACCTTGACCGAAGACTCCTCGGCCGCCACCCCGGCTTCCACCTCTTCGGCGCTGCCGTCCACGGCCTCGTCGCTGGCCTCGACCTCGGCCGCCACCCCGTCGGGTTCGCCGGGCTCGACCCGATCGACTGCCGCCTCGACTTCGGGGGACTCCTCTGGCTGGTTGACGGGCTGCTGCCCGGTCTCGTCTGCTTGGCTCAAAACCTCACCCTCCTATCGGCGCTCGTGGATTGGCGCCCCAGAAAACCAGGGTGCCCAACATACCGATGATGTGCACCAGGATGATATTCAGGACCATCGATTTCGCCGTGGCGGTGCCCACGCCGACCGGTCCCCCCGATGCCGTGTACCCGTAGTAGCAGCCGACCAGGACGATCACCGTCGCCATGGTCATCGCCTTGATTACCGAGAATAAGATGTCGGGTGGGTTCTGGAAGGCCCAGAAGATCAATAAGTAGCCGCCGGAGGAGACGTCGCCGATCTGCTCCACGACGGCGATGTATGAAGCGAGATAACCGACGCCGATCGCCGCCATGTACATGAACGGAAGGGTCATCCAGGCGCCGAGCAGCCGGGTCGCCGCGAGGAAGGTGACCGGAGGCACACCCATCACCTCGAGCGCGTCGATCTCATCCGAAATCCGCATCGCTCCGAGCTCGGCCACGATTCCGGTCCCGACCTTGGCCGACAGCATGTAGCCGAACGCGTAGGGAACCGCTTCGCGCAGGTCGCACCAGGCCGCGAAAACTCCCGCGTATGCCGGAGCGCCGACCGAACGGTTGAAGTAGGCGCCCTCGATCCCGCAGGTCAGTCCGATCACGAATACGAGGCCGAAGATCACCGTGGTCGAACCGAGAATCAGGATGCCGGCCTGATTGAGCGCCTCTCCGAAGTACTTGAGGACCCGGCCGGAGAAGACGTGGCTGACCACCATCGAGCAGAACCGGAAGATCTCCCCCATGGACTCCAGGAAGCTGCGCGGAACTGTCAGCCAGCCGCCGCGCATTACTTGATCGTCTGCAGGTCGGGGTTGGTCGCCAGCATGGTCTGTGTGAACACGTAGTTGAAGAAGAACACCCCGAGCAGGGCCGCGACCACGGCCTCGTTGACCGCCCGGCCGACCCCGGCCGCACCGCCGGTGGCGGTCATGCCCTTGTAACAGCAGACGACCGCGATGATCGATCCGAACAGGGCGGTCTTGATGACCGAGGCGGCGAGTTCGGTGGTAGACGCGTTGGCGAACAGCGTCGCGAAGAAACCTCCCAGCGGCTGGTTGTAGAGGATCTCGGCTCCGATGCCACCGCTGATCCCGAACAGCACGGCGTAGATGTCGAGCAGGGCGGTGATCAGCATCAGGGCGAGAAATCGCGGTACGACCAGGTTCTTGATCGGATCGACTCCGAGGACCTGGAGCGCGTCCAGTTCTTCCCGGATCTTGCGGGCACCGAGGTCGGCGGTAATCGCGGTGCCGGCGACGCCGGCGACGACCACCGCGGTCACGAACGGGGCGAACTCACGAATCGAGGCGAGCACGAAAAAGCCACCGAGCCGGTCGAGCGCACCGAACAGCGACAGGAAGTTGGCCGCCTGAAGGCCCGGCGCGCCGAAGCCGAACGCGATGGTGGAAATCAACATCGGGAACCAGCAGAGCTGAAGCGCGAACAGGAACTGGCCGATGAGTTCATTCCCGTAGGGATAGGGAGCTTTAACCGCCGAGATGAGCGTCCGGCCGGTGAGGATCACAACCTCGCCGGCCTCGGTAAACGTCGCCCTCGCGGGCTCGAAGGCCCTTGTTGCGGTTGCTTTTACCATCTCTCCTGGGCGACTTTCGGATCATCGGAAACGCCTTCTGCCGCCGTGATCGGGAGTGTATGGGAATTCCCGGCGTCCGTGACCGTAGACACACGCGTGGTATGTTTCGGCCGTCTTGTGGGGGACGAGCAGACATCTCAGAATCGCCCTGAGCACGGCCTTGACCGGCGTGGTGGTGATTGCGGCCGTCTCCGGATGCGGCAGCGAAGAAGTCGGAGCCCAGTACGACAATGAGGCGGCCGGCGAGTACCCGGTGGAGGTGAAGCGCGCGACGTTCAAGCCCCGCCAGACGATCTCCAAGACCTACGACTTCCGACTTGCCGTAGAGAACACCGGCGAGGAGACCATCCCGGCGATCAACGCGGTGATCGGCCTGCCCGGTCGCGGCTCGACCCTGGCCTTCGCCTACGCCAATCCGCAGCCGGGACTGGCTTACGACCAGCGCCCCGTCTGGGTTCTGGAGAACGGCTACCCCAAGCTCGCCGGGACCACCGGGCGCGGCGGGGCTTCGACTTCGAGTGAGCGCACCTTCAACTTCAGGGAGCTCGAACCCGGCGCGACGGCCAGGATGATCTGGCGGGTCACCGCGGCGAAGCCGGGGAACTACCGGGTCTCGTACCGGATATCGGCCGGCCTCGGCGGGGACTCGGTCGCGGTCGACAACGCCGGCGAGCAGCCGCGGGGGGTTCTGCCGGCCAGAATCACTGGCCGGGCACGACTGACTCGGGTCAACGAAAAGGGCCAGGTCGTGCCGATCAGCAACGCCGAGCAGCTCAGCCTGAAGCAGCAGGAGCGGGGCTCCAAGTAGAATCGCGGTCCGATGGGCGGCGGGCCAGGGAAAAACGGGAGAACACCAGCCGGGCGGCTGCGTCGTGCCGGCTCGGGACTGTTCCGGCTGCGCCCTGCCGGGCTCGGCCTGGTTTTCACGATCATCGCGCTGGCGACCAGCGCGACCGCCTGCGCCGATGAGAGAGGCGGATCGGACCGGGAGAGCCAGGTCAGCGCCGGCCGCGGAGGCCCGAAGCTGGTCACCGTCGCCGACTTCAACCGACCGGTGGAAGTCAAGTCGGCCCCCGGTTTTCCCCGGCTGATGTTCGTAGTCGAGCAGGAGGGGCGGGTCCGGGTGCTCCGGCGGGGCCGCAAACTGGCCCGGCCTTTCCTCGACATCAGGGGGCGGGTCGAATCGGGTGGCGAACGCGGCCTGCTCTCGATCGCCTTCCCGCCCGGCTACAGGAAGAGCAAGCGGTTCTACGTCTATTACACCGACTCCACCGGTGACATCAGGGTGGACGAGTTCAGGCGGCGGACCGCGGTCCGGGCCCGCCGCAACTCGGGGCGCCGGGTCATCACCATCCCCCACCGCGACAACGCGAACCACAACGGCGGCCAGCTGCATTTCCTCGGCAGAAACCTCTACTTCGCCACCGGCGACGGTGGCGGTGGCGGCGACGCCGACGGCAACGCCCAGAACCTCGGTTCACTGCTCGGCAAGATGATCCGGATCGACCCCCGGGCGGGGGGCGGCCGGCCGTATTCGGTTCCGGGCTCGAACCCGTTCGTCGGCCGGCCGGGTCGCGACGAGATCTTCGCCTACGGGTTGCGCAACCCGTTCCGGTGGTCATTCGACCTGAGGCGGTCCGGGAAACCGAGAATGCTGATCGCAGACGTCGGCCAGGACAAATTCGAGGAAGTCAACGATCTGCCGCTGAGCCGGGCCCGGGGCGCCAACTTCGGCTGGAACGCGTTCGAAGGCTTTTCCGATTTCGCGGGCTCCCCGATCCCGGGCACGATCAAGCCGAAACTGGTGCTGCGCCACCCGGAGGCCTGCTCGGTGATCGGCGGGCTGGTCGTGGACGACCGAAAGGTTCCGGCGCTCCGCGGCCGCTACATCTTCACCGACCTGTGCGACAACCGGATCCGCCGATTCCGGCCCGGTTCCGGCAGGGTCAAATCGCCCGGCTCCACCGGCCTGACCGTGCCACAGATTTCTTCATTCGGGGCGAACCAACGAGGCACCGTGTTCATGACAACACTCGAGGGCTCACTGCTCCGGCTCACCCAATGAACCCGACCGAAGGCCGGACCGAAGGCCCGACCGAAAAACCGACCGAAGGCCCGACCGACGTCCGGGGCCGTGGCCCGGGACCAGTGTCATCGCCCCACCTGACCGCCCCGGCCGCCGACCACCGGCCCCCCGGCCGATCCCGGACCCCGGCCGGGGTCTGCGTCGCGGCGACGCTCCTGCTTCTCGCCGGTCTCTCGCTGTTCCCGGTGGCCGGGCAGGCCCAGGCGAAACTGAAGATCGGCTTTGACCTGGTCGCCAAGGTGAAGGGCCCTACCGCGGTCGTGGCTGCTCCGGGACACAAGAAGGTGATCTTCGTGACCCAGCGGACCGGCAAGATCCGGGCGATCCGCCAGGGCCGCCCCCTGCCGAAACCGTTCCTCGACATCTCCGACCTGGTCGGCTCGCTCCGGATCGAGCAGGGCCTGCTCGGCCTCGCCTTCCCACCTGACTACCAGAAGACCGGCCACTTCTACGTCGATTACACCGATCGCAAAGGCGACATCCGCATCGACCAGTTCACCCGCAACCCGAAGAAGCCGCTCCAATCATCGGAGAAGAGCCGGCGACCGGTGCTTCGAATACCGCGGGTGAGCCAGGGTGGCAGTCACAACGGCGGCGCGATCCGGTTTCTCGGAGGTCTGCTCTACATAGCGGTCGGTGACGGCAACGACCCGGGAGACTCGCTCAATCTGGCCCAGAACCTGCATAGCCTGCGCGGCAAGATTCTGAGGATCGATCCGAGGGCCGACCAGACGAGCGGGCGCACATACCGGATCCCCCGCTCAAACCCGTTCGCCGGCGGCCCCGGCCGGGGGGAGGTATTCGCCTACGGCCTGCGCAACCCGCACGCCTTCAGTTTCCACAGGCCCGCCGGCGGCGAACTCGAGATGACCATCACCGATGTCGGTCAGCAGCGCTTCGAGGAAATCAACAACCTGCCGTTCCGCTTGGCCTGGGGCGCCAACTTCGGCTGGAAAATCTACGAGGGGGTCATGCCGTACGACTGCGACCGCGAGCTCTGCCCGGCCGGCCTCCCGGTGGCTGATCCCCCGGACGTGGTCTGGCCCGTCCTGACCTACTCCCACTCCCGCGGGTGCGCTGTGATCGGCGGGCCGGTCGTCAGGGATCCGGCGCTGAGCAAGATCAGGGGGCGGATCATCTACGGCGATTTCTGCTCGAACCGGGTGAGAACCGCGTTGCCGGATGATCAATGGATCACCGATGACCGGAGTCTCGGGTCCGCCATGCCGCCGGGCCGGGGACGACACACGGCGCTCAACGGAATCGGCGAAGACGGCTGGGGGCGGGTATACCTGTTCAGCAATTTGGGCGAGATCTACCGCCTCGAACAGAAAGCCGTGCCGGCCAAGAAGACCGAAAAGAAAACGACGAAGAAGTAGCCGGCGGGAGAACAACCCGTAAAGAAGTCATGATGGGCAGACAGCGGGCGGCGACAAGCGGGCCGCCGGACAGCGAGGAGACCAGATGGGTGCAGCAGAGACAATCAGCGGAACGGACGCAACCGACGCGATAGAGGTGTTCAACCCGGCGACCGGCGAATCATTCGCCTCCCTCCCGGTCGACTCACCTGAGGCGGTCCAGGCGACCGTCGCCCGGGTCCGGGCCAACCAGCCGGCCTGGGAAGCGCTCGGCTTCGCGGGCCGTCGACGGTGGCTGAACCGGCTTCGCGACTGGCTGCTCGACAACTCCGAGCGCATCGCCGACACGATGCAGGCCGAGACCGGAAAAATCCGGGCCGAGGCCTCGTATGAAACGGGCTATCTCACCGACATGGTCAACTTTTACGGCTCGCGGGCGGAGAAATTCCTCGGCGAGAAAAAGGTCCGGCCCCACTCACTGCTCAGCGCGACCCACAAGCTGAGGGTCCAGTACCGGCCCCACCAGGTCGTCGGCCTGATCAGCCCCTGGAATTTTCCCCTGATCCTCTCGATCGGCGACGCCATCCCGGCCCTCATGGCCGGTGCCGCCGTGGTTCTGAAACCGTCCGAATTCACCCCGCTCGGAGCCCAGGAAGTGGTCGACGCATGGCGCGACGAGATCGGCGGGCCGGATGTGTTCGCCTGCGTCCAGGGAACCGCCGACACCTCGACCGCGCTGGTCGATGAGTCCGACTTCATCGGCTTCACCGGCTCCGACCGGGTCGGCAGGCTGGTCATGGCCCGGGCCGCCGAGACCCTGACCCCGGTCAGCCTCGAGCTCGGAGGAAAAGACCCGATGGTTGTGCTCGACGGTTCGAATATCGAGCGGGCAGCCAATGCGGCCGCCTGGGGCGGCATGACCAATTCCGGCCAGGTCTGCATGTCGGTCGAGCGGATCTACGTCGAGGAGCCGGCCTACGACGAGTTCGTGGCCAAGCTGACCGAATCGGTCAAGGAGTTGAAGCAGGGGTCCGACGGCCGCGAGTACGGCTGCGACGTCGGCGCGATGACCTCGCCCAACCAGGCCGACCACGTGGCCGATCAGGTCAAGGATGCGCTCGAACGTGGCGCCCGCGCGCTTACCGGCGGCAAGCGGCTTGACGGCCCGGGCGACTACTACGAACCCACCGTTGTGGTCGATGTCGATCATTCGATGGAGCTGATGCGGGACGAGACTTTCGGACCGGTCGTCGGAGTGATGAAGGTCGCCGACGCCGAGGAAGCCGTCCGGCTGGCCAACGACACCCGCTACGGGCTGTCGGCCACGGTGTTCGGTCCGTCACGCAAGGCCGAAGGCATCGCGCGCCGGATCGAGTGTGGAGCGGTCAACGTCAACGATGTGCTGTTCAACTTCGCTGCGCTCGGTGTGCCGATGGGCGGCTGGAAGGAGTCGGGGGTCGGCTACCGCCACGCCGAGTACGGAATCCGGAAGTACTGCCGCTCGGAGGCGATCGTCAGTGCCAGGTTCTCGACCAGGGACGAGCCGATCTGGTTCCCCTACACCCAGAGCCGCCGCGAACTGGTCAACAAGCTGACCACATTCATCACCGCTCGCGGCCTGAGGCGCTTCGGCCGCTGAACGCCGGCGAACGGGCCCGCCCGCCCGGAAC